>CALEDW010000057.1 GCA_937949585.1 uncultured Acidimicrobiia bacterium | reverse complement strand
TGCTCGGCGAGGCGGACGTCGTCGTCCACCTCGCCGCCCGGGCGGGCGTGCGCGACCCCGATCCCGGGGCCGAGCAGGGCCGCCGGCGCGACAACGTGCTCGCCACCCTCGCCGTCGCAGGGGCGACCCCGGCGCGGGTTCCGCTGGTGGTGACGTCCTCGTCCTCCGTCTACGGCGGCTCCGCGCACGGAGCCGCCGGGGGTCGTGACGGGGCGGTGCGCCCGAGCCGGGAAGGCGACCCGCTGCGGCCCCGGGGCTCCTACGCCCGCACCAAGGTGCTCGTCGAGCGGATCTGCGCGCTCCGCGCCGCCCGGGGCGGGCTCGTGGCGGTGGCCCGGCCGTTCACGGTGGTGGGCGAGCGGCAGCGGCCCGACATGGCGCTGGCCCGGTGGGTGGCGGCGCTGCGCCGAGGCGAACCGGTCACCATTCTGGGGTCACCCGGACGCAGCCGCGACCTCACCGACGTCGAGCTGGTGGTCCGGGCGCTGCTCGCCCTCGCCGAGCACCTTCCCGGCGGCCCGGTCAACGTGGGCACCGGCCGCCCCGTCACCCTCGGCGCGGCGGTCCGGACCGTCGCCGAGGTGCTGGGGGTGGTCCCCGAGATCCGGGTCGCGGCCGCGCCGGCGGCGGACCCGCCCCACACCTGTGCCCACGTCGGGCGGCTGCGGGGCCTCCTCGGCCGTGTCCCGCCGACCGACCTGCGCAGGGTCGTCGCCCGGCTGGTCGCCGAGGGCGCGGCCCGGCCGGACGGGCCGACCGGGGGCCACGCCGGTTCCGGCACGGCGGACTTGCACTCGGGCGTCGCGAGTGCCAACATGGCTTTGCACTCTCCCTGCTAGAGTGCTAACAGCCCGGGTGGGTACCGCTCGCCCGGCGCCCCGGCCGTCCGGCCGGCGAACCGACGAACCCACCGTCCCCCAGGGGGTGTACGAGACATGCCGAAGCAGATCGCCTACGCCGAGTCGGCCCGCCGGTCGTTGGAGGCGGGTATGAACAAGCTCGCCGACGCCGTGCGGGTGACCCTCGGCCCCAAGGGCCGCAACGTCGTGCTGGAGAAGAAGTGGGGCGCGCCCACGATCACCAACGACGGGGTCTCCATCGCCAAGGAGATCGAGCTCGAGGACCCGTACGAGAAGATCGGGGCCGAGCTCGTCAAGGAAGTCGCCAAGAAGACCGACGACGTCGCCGGCGACGGCACCACCACCGCCACCGTCCTGGCCTGGGCGATGGTGCGGGAGGGGCTCCGGAACGTGGCGGCGGGCGCGAACCCGATGTCGCTCAAGCACGGGATCGAGCAGGCCGTGGACGTGGCCGTCGACTCGATCAAGTCGCAGGCGACCCAGGTGAAGGAGTCCGGCGCGCAGGTGGCCAACGTGGCCGCCATCTCCGCGGCCGACAAGGAGATCGGCCAGATCATCGCCGATGCCCTGGCCAAGGTCGGTAAGGACGGCGTCATCACCGTCGAGGAGAGCCAGACCTTCGGGATGGAGCTCGACCTCGTCGAAGGTATGCGGTTCGACAAGGGCTTCATCTCCCCCTACTTCGTCACCGATCCCGAGCGCATGGAGGCGGTCCTCGACGACCCCTACGTCCTGCTGGTGTCCTCGAAGATCTCGGCGGTGAAGGACCTCCTTCCGGTGCTGGAGAAGGTCATGCAGACCGGCAAGCCGCTGGTGGTGATCGCCGAGGACGTCGAGGGCGAGGCGCTCGCCACGCTGGTCGTCAACAAGATCCGCGGCACCTTCAAGTCGGTGGCGGTGAAGGCCCCCGGCTTCGGTGAGCGGCGCAAGGCGATGCTGCAGGACATGGCCATCCTCACCGGCGGTCAGGTGATCTCCGAGGAGGTGGGCCTGAAGCTGGAGAACGTCGGCCTCGATCTGCTCGGCCGGGCCCGCAAGGTCGTGGTCACCAAGGACGAGACGACCATCGTGGAGGGGGCCGGCTCCAAGGCCGACGTCCAGGGCCGCATCAACCAGATCCGCCAGGAGATCGAGAACACCGACTCCGACTACGACCGGGAGAAGCTGCAGGAGCGGCTGGCCAAGCTCGCCGGCGGGGTGGCCATCATCAAGGTCGGTGCCGCCACCGAGGTGGAGCTCAAGGAGAAGAAGCACCGCATCGAGGACGCGGTGAGCACCACGAAGGCCGCCGTCGAGGAAGGCGTGGTGCCCGGCGGCGGTGTGGCGCTGCTGCGGGCCCAGGCCCCGGTGCTCGACCTCGTCAACACCCTTGAGGGTGACGAGGCCACGGGGGCCCGCATCGTGGCCCGGGCGCTGGAGGAGCCGCTCAAGCAGATCGCGCTGAACGCCGGGCTCGAGGGCGGGGTGACCGTCGAGAAGGTGCGGTCGCTCAAGGGTGCCAACGGCCTGAACGCGGCGACCGGCGAGTACGAGGACCTCACCAAGGCCGGGGTCATCGATGCCGCCAAGGTCACCCGCTCGGCGCTGCAGAACGCGGCGTCCATCGCCGGGCTGTTCCTCACCACCGAGGCCGTGGTGGCCGACAAGCCCGAAGAGAAGCAGTCCGGCCCGAACATGGGCGGCGGCGGCATGGGAGGCATGGAGGACTTCTGAGGCCACCATCGGCCACCGCCCCGTTGCGGTCGTGGACGAGGGGCGCCCGTCGCGGGCGCCCCTCGTCGCGTCCGAGGCGGGCCCCGGGGTGCGTCAGAATGGGGCGATGTACCGCTGCCTCGGCCGGTCCCGCCCCCCGGGGCGCGCCGCCCTGCTCCTCGCCGCGCTCGTCCTCGGGTCGGGGGCGGCGGCGCTCTCCGGCTGCGGCGGCGATCCCAGGCCGGCCGGGGCCGCCGTCGCCGCGGTGCGCGGCGCGGTCGAACGGACGGCGGCGGCCGAGTCGTTCCGCTTCCGGATGGAGGCCCGGGCGACCGGCGACGACCTCGGTGTGACCTTCGCGGCCGAAGGAGCCCTGGACACCTCCCGTGGCGTCGGGGTGGTCACGATGCGGGCGGGGGGATCGCCGGGCCTGCGCGGCACACACGGCGCCGTGGAGATGCGCATCCTGCCCGCGGCGGTGTACCTCGATCTCGGCGGGCCGGCCGCATCGGCGCCGCCCGACGGGAAGCGGTGGATCGCCGTCGACACCACGGCGCGGGCCGCCGGGCAGGATCCGCTCCCGGAGATCACCCGACGGGGTCCCGGCGACGTGCTCGACGTGCTGCGGGGCGTGTCCGACGACCTGGAGCGGGTCGGGCGGGAGCAGGTGCACGGGGCCGCCACCACGCGCTACCGCGCCACCCTGGATCCCTTCCTGGCGCTCGATCGGCTCCCGGCCGGCGCCAACAGGGAACGCCGCGACCGGGTCCGGGCCTTCGGTGCGGTGCGGATCCCGGCCGAGGTCTGGATCGACGACGACGGCCTGGTCCGCCGGCTCGTCGTCACCGTCCGCGCCGAGGCCCTCGGCCTGCCCGCCGCCGGGACCGGCGAGCTGCGCCTGCGCTACGAGATCCTCGAGACCGGCGTGCCGGTGGAGGTGCAGGCCCCGCCGCCGGAGGAGACCGTCGACCTGTTCGAGGGTTTCACCGAGCTCGCCCGCGGTCTCACCGAGCTCGTCCGCGGCTTCGCCGAGCGGATGGGCGCCGCCCCGGGGTCCCGGCCGTGACCGATGGGGGCGGTCTCGTGCCCTCGGTCGGCTGGGGTGTCCTGCACCTCTACTACCGCCTGGCCGCCGACCCGGAGCCCGGGAGCGCGAAGCGCATCGTCGACGCCGCGGCCGCCCTCGAGGCCCACGGGCACCAGGTGCTGGCCTGCTCCGTGCTGGGACACAAGGCCGACGTCGGGTTCATGGCCCTCGGGCCCGACCTCGCCCGGCTCGAACGCTTCCAACGGGCGATCGGCCGGCACCCCCTGGAGCCGGTCTTCTCGTTCGTGTCGCTCACTGAGCTGTCGCCCTACACCTCCACCGAGGACGACGAGCGGGCCCGCCTCGGCGCCGAGGAGGGGATCACCGATCCCGCCGAGGTGGAGCGGCGGATCGAGGCCTGGCGGGCCCGCATGGCCGAGTACCGTGAGCATCGTCTCCACCCCCGCCTGCCCACCCGGGCGCTGCTGTGCTTCTACCCGATGTCGAAACGGCGGGCGGGCGACGACAACTGGTACCGGCTCGCCTTCGAGGAGCGCAAGACGCTGATGGCGGGCCATGCCCGGGTGGGACGCCGCTACGCCGGCCGGGTGCTGCAGCTCATCACCGGATCGACGGGGCTGGACGACCACGAGTGGGGCGTCACCCTGCTCGCCGACGACCCGGTGGCCCTGAAGGAGATCGTCGGTGAGATGCGCTTCGACGAGGTCTCGGCCCGCTACGCCGAGTTCGGCCCGTTCCTCGTGGGCCGAACCGGGACCGTCGCCGAGGTGCTGGCCCGCGTCGGGCTGGCCGCCGACTGAGCACCGCCGGCGATGGACCGAGCCCGTCTGTTCGTGTCGTTCCCCGAGGCCCTCGTCGACCGCCCGATGCTGTACGAGATCGTGAGGCGCTACGACGTGATCCCCAACATCCGGCGGGCCAACGTCGAGGCCCACGCCGGATGGGTGATCCTCGAGCTGTCGGGACCGCAGGAGCGGATCGACGCGGCCGTCGCCTACCTCACCGGCCTGGGGTGCGCGGTGAACCGCATGGAAGGCGACGTGCTCGAGGGCTGAGCCGCTCGCTCGCCAATCACTCCGGCGCCACCCGCTCCCACACCGGGAAGCGCAGGTAGGCCACACCGTCCCGGATCACCACCCGCCCTGCCCGCTCCAGGGTCGGCAGGTGCACCGCCGCAGCGTCGAAACCCACCATCCGCTTGTAGTCGGCGACCGGCACCAGCAGCGGACCGTCGGCGTCACCCGGCCGGAGGAGCGCGTCGACCTCGAGGCGGGGCCGGGCGGGGTCGGACGCATCGAGGCATGTGCAGTGGTACACGACGCCTTCGAACACCGACAGGGCCAAGATCCGCACCGCGCCATCATGGTCGCGTGGCCGGGAGCGGAGCCGCCGGGGGCGACGACCTGGAGGTGCTGCGCGCCGCG
>CALEDW010000056.1 GCA_937949585.1 uncultured Acidimicrobiia bacterium | reverse complement strand
GGCTGCTCGCCGAGCAGGCCTGCGTGGACGCGCTCACCGGCGCGTTCGCCGACGACACCACCACCGTCGGGCACCGCATCGAGCTGAACCACGTGGCGCCGGTGCCGGTCGGCGCCCGGGTGCAGGCCGACGCGGTGCTCGCCGCAGTGGACGGGCGGCGGCTGGCGTTCCGCGTGACGGTGAGCGACGACCGGGGGCTGGTCGCCGCAGGCCGGGTGGTCCGGGTGGTGGTCGAGCGCTCCCGGTTCCTCGAGAAGGTCGCCAGCGGGGCCTGAGACGGCTCAGGCCAGGTTCGACCGGCGGGGGTAGGCGTCGCCGGGGTCGGTGAGGACGTTCACCACCGACGGTCCCGGGGTGGCGAAGGCCCGATCCAGCGCCGGGCCGAGATCCTGGGGCCGGGACACGAGTTCGCCGGCGGCCCCGAGGGCCACGGCCACCTCGTCGTAGCGGGTCCCGGGACGCAGGTCGGCGGCCACGGAGTACCCGAAGAACTGCTCCATCGGGTGCTTTTCCAGCCCCCAGATCCCGTTGTTGCCCACGACGATCACGCAGTCGATCCCGAAGCGCACCAGGGTGTCGAGGTCGCCGAGCGCGAAGCCGATCGCGCCGTCCCCGGCGAGGAGCACGAGCCGGCGGTCGGGCCGGGCCAGCCCGGCCGCCAGGGTGTACCCGGGCCCACAGCCGAGGCACCCGAACGGGCCCGGGTCGAGGAAGCACCCCGGCTCGTAGGAGTCGATCAGCTGCCCGGCGTAGGAGACGAAGTCGCCGCCGTCACCCACGACGACGGCGTCACGTTCGAGCCGTCGGCGCAGCTCCCCGTAGACCCGGGCCGGCGCGATCGGCTCCCGCTCGTCGCCCATCCGCTCCTGGTCGTCGCGCCGCCGCCGCGCCTCTTCGGCGCGCAGCTGCTCCAGCCACCCGCTCGGTGCCGGCCGTCCCGCCCGCTCCGCCAGTCCGGTGAGCGTGGCGGCGAGGTCGCCGGCGGTCGAAGCGGCGAGCGGCACGTGCCTCGCGACCCGGTCGGGCGCATCGGCGCAATGGACCACCGCGGCGTCGCCGAACCGGCCGAACCCGAGCCGGAAGTCCAGGGGCGCCCCGACCACGACCACCAGGTCGGCTCCCGCCAACGCGGCCGCCCGGGCCCGGGCGAACGCGAGCGGGTGGTCGGCGGCGAGGGCGCCCCGGGCCAGCCCGTTCATGAACACGGGCGTCCCCGTCGCCTCCGCGAGGTGGCGCAAGGCATCCTCGGCCCGCCCGTAGTGCACGTCGGCCCCGGCCACCAGCACCGGCCGCTCGGCGGCCCGCAGGAGCGCCGCCACGGCGTCGAGGTCGTCGGGGTCCGCCGGGTCGGTCCGGGCCGGTGGGGCGGGGGTGAGGCGCACCGCGGCGCCGGCGATCTGGGTGTCGAGCGCGATGTCGACGAACACCGGGCCCCGGTGCGGCATCGCCGCAGCGTCCAGCGCCCGACCGAGGTCGCCGGGCACCGCGGCGGGGTCGGTGATCGTGGCCGCCCACTTCGTCACCGGCGCGACGATCGGGACGTGGTCTAGCTCCTGGAGCGATCCCTGGCCCCAGCGCTCCGCAGGGGCCCGGCCGCCGACGACGAGGACGGGGGAGCCGCACATTGCGGCGCCGGCCATCGCCGACACCCCGTTGGTGACGCCCGGGCCGGCGGTGAGCGCCGCCACCCCGACCTCCCGCGTCACCTTCGCCCAGCCCTCCGCGGCAAAGGCCGCGGTCTGCTCGTGACGGGTGTCGACGAGCCGGATCCCGGTCTGCACGCACCCGTCGTAGAAGGGGAACAGGTGCCCGCCGGAGAGGGTGAACACGACCGGGACCCCGCGCCGGTGCAGGACCTCGGCCGCCAGGCGCCCCCCGGAAGCGACCAGCTCGTCGCCGGGCGGGGTCACCGGCGGCGGGCCCCGGGGTCGGGGAGGCAGGCGAGGAAGCCCTCGACGGCGTCCCGCCAGGCCTCCGGGTTCTCGAACTGCGGCGAGTGCCCGGCGTCGCGGATCACCGCCAGACGGGCCCCGGGGATCCGCGCTGCCATCGCCCGCGACGCCTCGAGGAACGGGGTGTCGTGCTCCCCCACGAGCACGAGCGTCGGCACGCCGATCGCGGCCATCGCCTCGAGCTCGTCGTCCTGATCCCGGATGGCCCGCACCATCGTCGCCCACATCACGGGTGACAGGGCGGCCCATTTCCGGTCCAGGAACTCCCGGTACCCCGGTCGGGTCGCCACGAGCCGTTCATGGGCCGGGGTCCCCAGCGGAGCGTGCGCGTCCAGGGCCGCCCGCAGACGGTCCATGCCTTCGGTGAGCGCGACCTCGGCCGCCAGTTCGATGAGCGCGCCGTCCAGGCCCGGCACGGGCCCGGGTGCGGTGTCCATGAGCACCAGGGCGTCCACCCGCGCCGGATAGTCGAGCACGAGCCGGCGGGCCACCATGCCGCCCATCGAGTGGCCGAGCAGGCGGAAGCGCTCGGCGCCCAGGGCGTCGGCCACCGCCAGGGTGTCGGCCACCAGGCGGTGCTTCGAGTACGCCTCGGGCCGGTCGGGCTTGTCGCTGGCCCCGTGCCCCCGGTGGTCGAAGACGATCACCCGGTGGGAGCGGCCCAGCACCTCGAGGTGGTCGGCGAAGTCCTCCTTTGCGCCCCCGAACCCGTGCACGCACACCAGTGCCGGTCCTCGTCCCACCTCGACGGCGGCGAGGGTCACCCCGTCGTCGGTGGTCACCCGGCGCTCCCGCACCCCCCCATCGTCACCCACCCGGCCCCGCGACGCCAAGACGGGGCACGAAGCGCCGCCTAGGCTTCCCGAGATGCGTGGGGGCAGTCCGACGCCCGGGTCGCGGCCGGCCGCCGCCGTCCCCGACGGCGCCGCGGCGGGGGCGGCGGTCCCGGCCCGGCGGGCCCGCCTCATGCTGGTGCTGCGCACCGTGATCTCGGCGGCGTTACTGGCGGTGCTCGTCACCCGCATCGACCTCGCGCACGCCCTGCCCCGCCAGCGTCACCTGTCGACCATCGGCTGGTTCGCGGCGGCGCTCGCCACGGCCACGCTGGGGATCGGCCTGTCGGCGTGGCGCTGGCAGCGGGTCCTGGCGGTGTTCGGGGTGCGCGCCCCGTTGGGGACGCTGTGGGGCCACTACCTGGCCGGCCAGTTCGTCGGGAACGTGCTGCCCTCCACGATCGGCGGTGACGTCGTGCGGGTGAGCCGCGCCGCGGGCGGTACGACGAACGCCGAGACCGCGTTCGCCTCGGTGGCACTGGAGCGACTGAGCGGCTTCGTGGCCCTGCCGTTGCTCACCGCCGCCGGCTTCGCGTTCGGGCCGGATCTCCTCGGGGTCCCGCACGCCTGGGCCGCGGTGATGATCGCCTCGACCACGCTCGGCGTCCTCGCCGGGATCCTCTTCCTCACCGGTCATCCCCGCCTCGCCGGACGGTTCCGGCACCGGCCGGGCTGGGTGCGCTTCCTCGGTGCGGTCCACGAGGGGGTCGACGCGATGCGCCGGGACCCCCGCGGCGCCCTGGGCGTGCTCGGCACGGCGTGCGTCTACCAGGTCTCCACGGTGACCACGGTGTGGTTCGTGATCCGTACCCTCGAGCTCTCGCTGCCGGTGACGGCGGTGATCGCGTTCGTGCCCGCCGTGGCCATGGCCCAAGTGCTGCCGATCTCGGTGAGCGGCCTGGGGGTGCGCGAGGGGATGCTTCTCCTCCTCTTCGGCCCGCTGGGGGTCTCGGCGGGCCAGGCCGTGGCGCTCGGGCTGCTCTGGTACTGCGTGATGCTCCTCGTCAGCGTGCCCGGGGCGCCGGCCCTGGCGGTGGGGCACCGTGCCCGTCACCGGGCGACGAACGGCACCGGCGTCGCCGCCGCGCCGGGCCCGGTGGGCCCCGGGCGACGGTGACCGCCACCGCGTCGGAGCCCGGGCTGGGCCACCGCCGCCTCCCGGGAGCCAAGCGCCTGCGCGACGGAACCGTCCTGTACTGGTGGGCCGAGGTGCTCGCCGTGGGGGCCTTCTACCTCGTGTACTCGGCGATCCGGAACGCCGGCGCCGACCGGCGGGCGGAGGCCTTCACCAACGCGTTGGAGCTGATCCGGATCGAACGGTGGCTGGGCATCTACCACGAACGGATCCTGAACGAGTGGGCGATGTCCTTCGTGCCCGTGGCCGTCTTCGGGAACTACTTCTACGGGTCGTTGCACTTCGTCGTGACGATCGGGGTCGCCGTCTTCCTCTTCCGGCGCCGGCCGGACGACTGGCCGCTGTGGCGCAACACGTTGGGGATCGCCACCGCGCTGGCCCTCATCGGGTTCCGCTTCTGGCCCCTGATGCCACCCCGGCTGCTGCCCGCCGCCTACGGCTTCGTGGACACCATGGCCCGGTACCCCACGTTGTGGACGTTCAACTCGGGGGCGATGCGCTCGCTGTCCAACCAGTACGCGGCCATGCCGAGCGTCCACTGTGCTTGGGCCCTGTGGTGCGCGTGTGCGCTGGTGCCGCGGGTGCGCACGACGCCTGCGAAGGCCCTGGCCGTCGCATATCCCGTGCTCACGGTGTTCGTGATCGTGATCACGGCCAATCACTTCTTCCTCGACGCGCCGGCGGGGTTCGCGGTGCTGGGCATCGGGTACCTCGCCGCCCGGGCCTGCACCCGGGCCGGTCGCGGCCCGACCGACGAGGCCGGTCCGGCTCCGGGCGACGGGCGCGGGTTGGAGCAGGCCGCGACCGGCGTGCTGGGCTGAGGCCCGTGACCGTCGACCTCGACCACGTGGCCCTCGCCGCCGACGACGTCGCCGCGGCGCTGGGCGGGCTCGTCGGTGGGCTCGGCGGCCGCTGGCTCGAAGGCGGCGACGGGGTCGGGTTCCGGTGGGTGCAGGTCCGCCTCGGCGACCACGCCGTGGGGATGACGGTGGAGGTCATCACGCCGTGGCGCCCGGAGCGCCACGACTTCCTCGCCCGCTTCCTGGCCCGGCACGGGGAAGGTCCCCACCACCTCACGTTCAAGGTGCCCGACCTCCGGGCGATGCTCGAGCGGGCCCGCACCGCCGGGTTCACCCCCGTGGGGGTGAACCTCGACGACCCCGCGTGGCGGGAGGCGTTCCTCCTCCCCCGGGAGGCACACGGCACCGTCGTGCAACTGGCCGAGGTCGGGGTGGCGCTCCCCTCCCTGGCCGACCGGCTCACCGCTGCGGCCGCCGCCGGTGGTCTCGGCGAGCCGCGCTGGTGGCCGGAGGTTCCGGCGGGCGCGTCGGCGCACCGTTCGGTGCTCGCCCGGGTGGTGCTGCAGACGACCTCGCTGCCCGCGGCGCTCGGGCTGTTCGCCGGGCTCCTCGGCGGCGAGCCCGTGGCCGAGGACGCCGGCATGGCCGAGCTCGCGTGGCCGGGAGGGGGCCGGATCCTGCTCGTGGAGGCCGCCGACGCGCCGGGTGTCGTGGAGCTGCACTGCGAAGGGCTGCCGGCACCGCAGCGGGTGGCCGGTACGACGTTCAGCCCGGTACGGGGCGTTCAGGTCCTCGATCGGCGCTGACGCCGCCGGCCGGCGAGGGCGGTGACGAGCCCCCCGGCCAGCGCCGAGCCGATGATCACGAAGACGAGGCGGACCTCGGAGCTCCCGAAGAGGTAATCGACCTTCACCCGTTGGCTGTTGGCGAGGGCGACCCACAGCACGAGGATCACGCCCACCCCCGTGCCGACCATCCGCATCGAGACCCGGAGCGGCGGGGTCCGGCGCTCTTCCACGAACTCACCCTAGCCGTCTCTTCGCTGGCGGGCCACGATCCCCAGCACTGCGGCCCGGGTCACCTCGTCGGCCCGCGACCGGGGTGTACGGCGATCCCACACCAGCGCGAGTCGCCGGGGCGGGAGATCGGGGATCTCGAAGCGCACCAGCCCGTCGAGCTGCGGCGGCAGCGCCGTCTCGGGCAGGATCGCGGTCCCGGTGCCGGCCGCGACGAGCTCGGCGATGAGCCGGATCCCCTCGACCTCGATGCGCACGTCGAGCTCGACGCCCACCGAACGGGCCGCCGACTCGATCTCGTCGCGCAGCGGGTTCCCGGAGAGGGGCAGGATGAGGGGGAGGCGCGCCACCTCGGCGAGTGCCAGCCCGTCGTGCCCGGTGACGAAGCCGGCCGGGGCCAGCCCCACCAGGGTCTCGTCGAGGAGGTGGAGCGCTTCGAGCCGCTCGTCCCGGACCGGTTCGGTCACCACGGCCTGGGCGAGCTCCCCGGCGACGACGTCGCCCATCAGCCGCTCCGACGCGCCCTCCGAGATGCGCAGACGGACCCCGGGCGCCTCGTCCCGCAGCTGCGTCACGAGCGCCGGGACCAGCCATCGGCTGGCCGTCCCCACGACCCCGACGGTGGCCCGTCCGAGCCGCAGCCCTGCGAGCGCGGCGAGATCCTCGCCGATGAGCTCCAGCTCCCGGCGGATCCGTCGCGCCCGGTCGAGCACGAACCGCCCGGCCTCGGTCGGCACCGCCCCCTGGCGGCTGCGCACGACCAGAGGGACCCCGAGCTCCGACTCGAGGCGGCGCACCTGGACCGACACGTTCGACTGGACCGTGCGCAGTGCATCCGCCGCCGCGCTGAACGACCCCTCCTCGACCACTGCGAGCAAGGTCAGCAGGTGTTTCAGCTCCATGGCGCGCCTCCCAACCGGCCGGTGCCGATCCCTGCCCGATGCCATCTGTTTTGAAGATGCAAAATATCACTAATAACACTTTGACTGATGGATTCGACTCGTGGTCCAATGGAGGGGAACCCCGGGGAGCCGGTTCCCCCCGCCGGCTCCCCGGGCCATTCCCCTGAGAGCACCCGGACGAGCCGACGAAAGCGAGCGTGACGTGGCTGCCGAGACCCTCGCGAGCTTCCTGTTCACCGGTCCGCTGCCTTGGACGGCCGACGCGGCCTGCACGGGGCGCACCGAGCTCTTCTTCCCCCCGCCCGGCGAACGTCCTGAGGCCCGGACCGTGCGGGAAGGCAAGGCGAGGGCGATCTGCGCGGTCTGCCCGGTGATCGAGCCGTGCCGGCGCTGGGCCCGTGAGCACCGCGAGTACGGCTTCTGGGGCGGGGAGTCGGAAGAGGAACGCGCCGCGGCTGGCTTCCGGGTGGACATGCCCGTCGGACGGGTGGCCCGCTATCCGAAGGGCGACGGGCGCCCGGTCCAACCCCGCGCCCCCCGCGTCGCCTGAGGTCCGGACCGCTCCGACCGCCCGGGCCCCGTCGGCGCCCGGCGCCCTAACCTCTGCACTTCGTGGACGCCGCCGAGGAGCTCGGGTTCCCCGCCGGCCTCGAGCGGGACGCCCTCGCCCGATTCCTTGCCGACCACGTCCTCGGTCGGGCACCCGGTGAGCTCACCGCCCGCCTCATCGCGGGAGGGCGCTCGAACCTGACCTACGAGGTCGACGCCGACGGGCGTCGCGTCGTCGTTCGCCGCCCGCCCCTGGGCCACGTGCTGCCGACCGCCCACGACATGGCCCGGGAGTTCCGGGTGCTGGCGGCGCTCGCCGGGACCGCGGTCCCCGTCCCCCGTCCGCTGGCACTGTGCGAGGACCCCGGGGTGATCGGGGCCCCGTTCTACGTCATGGAACGCGTGGACGGCCTCGTGCTGCGGGGACCCGGTGAGCTCGCCCGCCTCTCGGAGCAGCAGGCCCGGCGCTTGAGCGACGAGCTCGTCCGCGTGCTCACCGAGATCCACGCCGTCGACGTCGAAGCGGTAGGCCTCGCGGACTTCGGCCGGCCGGCGGGCTACCTCGAGCGGCAGCTGCGGCGCTGGAGCGAGCAGTGGGAGCGCTCCAAGACCCGGGACCTGCCCGAGATCGACGAGATCGCCCGCCGGCTGCGGGCCTCCCTGCCGGTCTCGCCGCCGGCCACGATCGTGCACGGTGACTACCGCCTCGACAACGTGATGGTCGCAACCGACGATCCCGGCCGCATCGTGGCGGTGCTGGACTGGGAGATGTCGACCCTCGGCGACCCGCTGGCCGACCTCGGCCTCTTCCTCTTGTACTGGGGACAGTCGGAAGCCCAGCTCGTCGCCACCGGCGCCGCCCTGGCCACGGTGCCCGGCCTGCTGAGCCGGGACGAGATCGTGGCCGCCTACACCGACCGCACGGGCCGCGACACCTCCCAGCTCGACTGGTACCTGGTGTTCGCGGCGTTCAAGCTGGCGATCATCGTCGAGGGCATCCACGCCCGGTTCCGGATGGGCAAGACCGTGGGGGAGGGCTTCGAGACGATGGGGGCGATGGTTGCCGGGCTGGCCGCCGGGGCGCTGGAGACCGCTCGCCGGTCCGCGATCCCGGCCCTGCGCGGCCGGTGAGGACCCGCACGGTGACCCTGGCCGTGGTCGGCGCCGGAGGAGCGCTCGGCACCGCCGCCCGCCACGCGCTCGGCACCCACCTCGCCCCCGCCCCGGGCTCGGTGCCGTGGGTCACCCTGGCCACGAACCTCACGGGTGCCCTCCTGCTGGGCCTCGGGGCCGCGTGGCTCGTCGAGCGCGGCACCGGCGCGCCCTGGGCCCGGCCGTTCGCGCTCATCGGCGTGCTCGGGTCGTTCACGACGTTTTCCACGGTGGCGGTCGGTGCCGACCTGCTCATCCACGACGGGGCGGCGGCGGCGGCCGGCACCTATCTGGGGTTGAGTGTGGTCGGCGGGATCCTCGCCGCCGCCGCCGGCCTCACCCTCGGACGCCTGGTCCCGACGATCCGACGGAAGGAGCGCTGAGCATGCAGCCCGGTCCCGCGGAGCGCCTCACGATCTTCATCGGCGAATCCGACCGGTACCGCCATCGACCCTTGCACACCGAGATCACCGAGCGCGCCCAGCAGGCCGGTCTCGCCGGGGCCACGGTGCTGCGGGGCATCGAAGGGTTCGGGGCCTCCAGCCACCTGCACACCACCCGGGTTCTGCGCCTGTCGGAGGATCTCCCCGTGGTCGTGGTGATCGTCGACAGCCCCGTGCGGATCGACGCGTTCCTCGCCGAGCTCGGCGACCTCGTGACCGAAGGGCTCGTCCTGCGCGAACCCGTCGAGGTGGTGAGCTACCAGGGCCGCACCGGCTGATGCGGCCGGTGCTCGTGCTGGGCGCCGGCGCGGTCGGCGCCGCCGGCCGCTACCTGCTCGACGGCTGGGTGGCACGGCGGGCCGGGACCGCGCTGCCGTGGGGCACGCTGGCGGTGAACGTGGCCGGCAGCCTCCTGCTCGGGCTGCTGACGGGGCTCGGACGCGCCGGGGTGCTGGGGCCCCTGGCGCTGGCGGCAACCGGGTCGGGGTTCTGCGGCTCGTTCACCACCTTCTCCACGTGGTCGTACGAGACGGTCCGGCTGGTCGACGAAGGCGCCTTCGCCGCGGCCGCGTTCAACACGGCCGCGAACTTCGGCCTCGGCCTCGCCGCCGCCGCCACGGGCCTCGGACTCGCGGCACTCGCCGCGTCCTGAGGCATCCCGGTCGAGCCCGCCGGTGGCCCGGACGTCACCCGCCGCGCTGACCGTCCCGGTTGTCGCCCCAGGCCCACAGGCTCCCGTCGTCGGAGATGCCGACCCCGTGCGCCTGCCCGGCCGCCACGGCCTTCCAGCTCCCCGTGGCGAGGCGGGCCGGGCTGCGGCGCATGAGCAGGGTGAGGTCACCCGACTGCCCATAGGCGTTGTCGCCCCAGCCGAACAGGCCGTCACCGCGCGCGCCCAGGGTGTGCGTTCCCGCCGCCGCGACCGCCCGCCACCTCGCCGTCCCGACCGGCCGTGGCCGGGCCCGCCGCAGGGTGCGGGTCCCGTCGCCGACCTGCCCGGAGACGTTGAACCCCCATGCCCACAAGCTCCCGTCGCTGCGCAGCGCGACCGAGTGGTACTGACCGGCGGCCACGGAACTCCACGACCCGGCGGTGACCTTCGTCGGCCAGCGACGGGCGCGGCGGGTACCGTCGCCGAGCTGGGAGTGGACGTTGTCGCCCCAGGCCCACAGCGTCCGGTCGCTTCGGATCCCGACGTTGTGCGCCGTACCCGCGGCCACCGCTCGCCACCGCCCGGTGCCGATCCGCACCGGGCGCAGGCGCCGGGCGTCGGTCCCGTCGCCGAGCTGGCCGTACGCGTTGTCACCCCAGGCCCACAGGGCACCGTCGGCCCGGATCGCCAGGGAGTGCCAGTCCCCGGCGGCGACCGCGACCCAGCGCACGGTGCTGATCCGGCGCGGGCTGGTCCGCCGCGTCGTCGTGCCGTCGCCGAGCTGGCCCCGGCGGTTGTCGCCCCAGGCCCACAGCGTCCCGTCGGCCCGGATCCCCAGCGAGTGCCCCATCCCGGCGGCGACGGCGATCCAGCGGGCCGAGCCGATCCGCACCGGTCTCGAGACCCGGCGCGTGGTGCCGTTGCCCACCTGGCCCCACCGGTTCATCCCCCACGCCCACAGGCTCCCATCGCTGCGCAGCGCCAGGGAGTGGGCCGCCCCGGCACTCACCGCTCGCCAGTCCCCGTCCGCGATCCGCCGCGGCCCCACCGCCGCGCCGGCCGGGGCGGCGGCGGCCACCGCCACCACCACCCCGATCGCCACCGCGGCCCAGCGTCGGTACGTCCCGGTCCGTGGCACCCGATCCTCCCTGCGTCGGCCCCGATCGCCTCGCCGGCCACCGTAGCCAGACCGGCGGCCCGCGAGCCGTACCATCAGGCGGTGGCGGTGACCTGGTCCGATCGTCCGCACCTGCGCGAACCCGTGCTGCTGGCAGCGTTCACGGGGTGGAACGACGCCGGCGACGCCGCGTCCGCCGCACTGGAGTGGCTGGGCCGCAGGTTCGGGCGGACCCGCCTCGGCACCGTCGACGCCGACGACCACGTCGACTACCAGGTCGCCCGGCCCACCGTGGAGTTGACCGACGGCCGGATCCGGGCGGTGACCTGGCCCGACCTGGCGCTGAGCCGGCTGAGCACCGGCCGGCGCGACCTCGTGCTGCTCGAGGGCCCGGAACCCAACTACGGGTGGCGCCGCCTGTGCGCCGGGCTCATCGAGGTGGTCCGCGCCCTGGGCTGCACCACGGTGGTGACCTGCGGCGCGCTGCTCGCCGACGTGCCCCACACCCGGACCCCCCGGCTGACCGGCGTGACCGACGACGAGGCGCTGGCCGCCCGTCTGGGCGTCACCCGGAGCCGCTACGAGGGGCCGACCGGCATCACGGGGGTGCTGGCCGATGCGCTGCGCCGGGCGGGGTTGTGCAGCGTGTCACTCTGGGCACCGGTGCCCCACTACGCGCCGTCGGCCCCCGCACCGGCGGCCTCGCGGGCGCTGCTGGAGGCGATCGCGGCGCTCACCGGGGTGGAGCTCGACCTGTCGGGCCTCGACGGGGCGATCGCCGAGTGGCGTCGCGAGGTGGACGAGGCGATCGCCGGTGAAGCCGAGGTGCGGGCCTACGTCGCCGAGCTCGAGGCGCAGGCGGACGCCGCCGAGGCGTCGGCCTCCCTGCCCTCCGCCGACGACCTCGCGGCGCAGGTCGAGGACTTCCTGCGGCGCCGCGAGGAGGACTGAGCGAGGCGGCTCAGGCCAGCACCTCGCGGGCCAGCCCCATCCACAACTCGGTCGAGAGGCGCAAGCTCTCCTGGTCGACCCGCTCGTCGTTACCGTGGAACATCGTGGCGTAGTCCTCGAACCCGAGCCGCCGTGAGAACAGCCCGAAGCCGTAGCCGACCGCCCCGGCCCGGCGGAAGAAGCGGTTGTCGGTTCCCCCGGTCATCAGCATCGGCACCAGCGCCGAGCCTTCGCAGAGCCGACCGCTCACCCGCTCCAGGGCGTCCCACAGCGGGGTGTCGGTCGGCGAGGTGCTGGGCGGGTCCTCGTTGGCGGTGATCTCCACCTCGTCGGCGAGATCGCCGAGTGCGTCCGTGAGCATCGCCATGACCTCGCCGGCCTGCTGGCCGGGGAGGGTCCGGATGTCGACCTCAATCTCCACCCGGTCGGGGATCACGTTGGTCTTCGTCCCGCCGTGCACGACGGTCGGGGCGAAGGTGGTGTGCGTGCAGGCGTGGGCGATGCGGGCCAGCCCCAACGGGAGCGCGTCGAGGCGCTCGAGGAACCCGTCCGGGTCCCCCAGCTCGGGGGGCAGGCCGAGGCCGTCGACGAGGGCGTGCCACGTCGCGCCCATGCGGGTGGGGGGGCGGTAGGCGGCGATCCGACGGATCACCTCCGCCGCCTTCACCGCCGCGTTGTCGGTCCGGAACGGCGACGACCCGTGCCCGGGCGTGCCCCGCACCGTCAGTCTCGACCAGAAGGTCCCCTTCTCCTCCACCATCACCGGGAGCCGCACCCCGGACGGGGTGGGCACCTGGAACCCCCCGCTCTCGGTGACCACGTAGTCGGCCCGGACGTGGTCCCATTCGTGGCGCACGAGCCAGTCGGCACCCCAGGTCCCCAACGCCTCCTCGTCGGCGACGGCGAGGAAGGCGAGCGTGCCCCGGGGCCGGAACCCCTGGTCGGCGAGGCGGCGAAAGGCCACGGCCATCGTGGCGGTGAGGTTCAACATGTCGATCGCGCCGCGCCCCCAGACCATCCCGTCGACCACCTCACCCCCGAAGGGGTCCCGGTGCCATCCGGCCTCGTTCACCGGCACGACGTCGGTGTGACCCATGAGCAGCAGGGTCGGGGCCCCCGGATCCGAGCCCTCGAGCCGGGCCAGGAGGCTGCGCCGTCCCGGTTGCGGCTCGAAGGACCCCAGGTCGGCGCCGCAGCCCTCCAGGTAGCCGGTGAGCAGCTCCGCGTTGCGGATCTCCTCGCCCGAGGTAGGAGAGCCGTCGTTCACGCAGGCGTTCCGGATGAGGTCGACGAGCAGGGAGGTGGCCTCGTCGGTCGGGTCGTCGCTGCGCATCGGCGGCTCCTGCTCGGCCCGGGCGTGTGGACGAGTCTAGGGAGCCTCCTCGACCCGGTAGACGAGCCGGTCGCCCTCCCGCCAGCGTTCGGCCTGCCCGGCCCGCCGCAGGTGCTCGAGATGGGCGAACGTCTCGCTCTCGGCCATGACCCCCCAGTGCCAGCGCGGGAACAGCTCGCGGGAGATGGTGCGCACATCGGCCGGCCCGAGTGCCCGCGAGGCGGCGCGCAGGCGTTCCATCCGCTCGGCGTGGTGCGCCCGGATCGCGGCGACGCGGCCGGGCACGTCGGTGAAGGGGTGCCCGTGGGCCGGCAGCCCGAGACGGACCCCGTCGAGCCGGGCCACGAGGTCGAGCGTGGCCAGGTAGGCGGACAGCGAGTCGCCCTGGGCGGAGCCGGCGATGTGGGGGGTGATCGTCGGCAGCACGTGATCACCGCTGAGCAGCACACCGTGCTCGGGGTCCCAGAGGCAGAGGTGGTCGAGGGTGTGCCCGGGGGTGTGGACCGCCAGCCACTCCCGCCCGGCGAGCCGTAGGGGGCTGCCGTGGATCACCCGCCGCGTGGGGTCGGGTGGCACGAACAGCAGCCGCAGCGCCCGGATCAGCAGGCGCCGGTGCCAGGGAGGCAGCGGGTGCCGGCTCCCGCCCCACGGGGTGGACCCTCCCCACGGCACCGACTGGCGCTGGCGTTCCTGGGTGATCCCCTCGAGCTCCACGACTTCCTCGAGCGACGGGCCGCCGTAGCGGGCCGCGGCCTCGATCGCCTCGCGTTCGACGCGCTCGGCCTCCGCCTCGCTCACCGTCGCGGCCTTGGGGGAAAGGGACCAGGTGGTGAAGGCGCGGTGCGCGACGAGCTCGGCGCCGGCTTCGCGGCGCAGCCGTCCCGCCGCGCCGAAGTGGTCGGGATGGGAGTGGGTGACGATCACGTGGTGTACGTCGCGCAGCCGGAACCCGGCCGCCCGCAGCCGCCGGCGCAGCTCCCTCCACGAGCGCGGGCCGGGCAGGCCGGGATCGACGAGCGCCACCCCGCGGTCGTCGACGAGGGCATAGGTGTTCACGTGCCCCAGTCCCGGCATCCAGATCGGCAACTGGAGGCGCAGCACCCCGGGAGCGACTTCGGTGACCTCCTCGGAGGCCGGCTCCTGCTCCTGCTTGCGGGGTCGGGTCGCCGGGTCGCCGGCGGCGGTCTGGGGTCGCGGCGCGCCGGGGCGGGGGTCGGCGGAGCGGGCGGGACGGGTCACGCCTCCACCAGCGGGGCGAGCTTCGGCCAGGGTCGGGCCGCTTCGAAGAGCGCACCGGCGGCCAGGCACCGCTCGTCCTCGAGGCGGCGGGCCACCACCTGCAGGCCCACCGGCAGCCCGTCGACCAACCCTGCCGGGAGGCTGATCGCCGGCTGGCCGGTCATGTTGAACACGGCGGTGAACGGGGCCGACAGGTACAGCAGGTCGACCTCCTCGCCGTCGACGTGGCCCCGCAGTGTGCCCTCCGCGGCGTAGGCGGTGGTCGGGGTGGTCGGCGTGAGCAACACGTCGACCTCGTCGAACAGGGCGGCGGAGGCGACCAGCATCTCGTGCCGGCGTCGCACCGCCCGCCCGAGGTGCTCGGCCCGCAGCCGCGGCAGCGACTCGACCGACGCCCGGGCCAGCACGTCGAGGTCGTCGAGCCGTTCCCGGCAGCGGTCGTAGCGCCAGGCCGCGAGGTTCGGGGCCGACAGCAGCCCCCAGGCCCGGCCCGGCCTGGGGAACCGGACCTCGACGTCGCGCCACACCAGCCCGGCCGCCTCCACCAGGGCTTCGGCCGCCTCCCGGACCCGGGCCTCCACCGCCGGTTCGGTCCGGGCGAACCCGAGCGTCGACGACCAGGCCACCCGGCTGCCGCGGAGCAGGTCGCGGGCCCGCTCCAGGTCGGTGACCAGGGGCTCGTAGGGCGGTGCCTTGGGGAGAGAGGTCGGGTCGGTGAGCGACGGGCCGCCGGTCACGTCGAGGTAGCGGGCGGCGTCACGTACCGAACGGACCATGGGACCGGCCACCGAGGTCAGCCCGGCGTCGAACGGGTCGCCCGGGCCTCCCGACGCGATGCGCCCGAAGGTCACCTTCATCCCGCACAGCCCGCTGTAGCTGGACGGGATACGGATCGAACCGCCCCCGTCCGAGCCGGTGCAGGCCGGGAACATCCCTGCGGCCACGGCCGCGGCCGACCCCCCGGACGACCCTCCCGGGGTGCGGTTCAGGTCCCAGGGGTTGCGGGTCACGCCGTGGAGGCGGGAGGCCGTGAACGAGGGGATGCCGAACTCGGGAGCGGTGGTGAGCCCCACGAGCACGGCGCCGGCCGCCCGCAACCGGGCAACCTCCGGGTTGTCGTGCGCCGCGACGTCGTCGGCGAAGGCGAGCGAGGCGTGGGTGTCGGGCCAGCCGGCCACCTGGGCGAGCTCCTTCACCCCCATCGGTACCCCGGCGAACGGGCCGGGGTCGGTCCCCGAGGCGACCTCGGCGTCGACCTCGGCGGCGCGCCGGCGGGCACCCTCGGCGTCGAGGAAGCACACCGCGTTCAGCGAGGGGTTCAGCTCCTCGATCCGGGCCAGACAGTCCTCCAGCACCGCCGCCGCCGTGATCGCACCGGCGCGTACCGCCTCGGCCACCGCCCAGGCGTCGAGGTGGGTGAGGCTCACCGGCGGTCCGCGTGCTCGTCCGCGGCCTTGCGCAGCTCCCGGAACGACTCCTCCATCGACCGGACGAGGACGTCGAGATCGTCGAA
Source organism: uncultured Acidimicrobiia bacterium (assembly GCA_937949585.1). GTDB lineage: Bacteria > Actinomycetota > Acidimicrobiia > IMCC26256 > CALEDW01 > CALEDW01. Next base: position 3,800 of record CALEDW010000056.1, on the reverse strand, counting down.
GGCGTCACCATCGACGAACAACCCGAAGTGCAGCACCCCGCAGTAGGAAAGGATCGCGATCCCGAGCGTGAGGTTCAGGCCCAGCGGCACGATCGGGTACGCCTCGAGCATCCGGGCCCCCATGCAGTAGAGGGGGACCTGCGGGCCGGGGACGTTGGTCACCACCAGGTTGACGAAGCGCTGGTGGTGCATGACCCGGGCCGCGAGCCCCATCAACGTCGGGGCCGCGTAGTGCGTGAGGTCGAGGAGGAACGCAGCGCCGACCGCCTGCCGGCGCTCCTTGAGGTCCCGGGTCTCGGCCCGGACCGCCTCGAGGCGGGCGACCGGGTCGGCTTCGGCGACCGGCAGGTCGACGATCATCCCCGACACCCGGTTGCCGAGCTGCATCCGCTCCGAGTCGTCGCGCACCGACACCGGGCAGAACACCCGCAGTCCGGACGCGGGCGGATCCTCGCCACGGGCGATCAGGAGTCGCCGCACGGCCCCCGCCACCCCCGCCAGGACCACGTCGTTGACGGTCCCTCCGAACACGGACCGGATCGCCTTCACGTCGGGCAGCGGCACCCTCACACCCTCGAAGCGCCGGCGGCGCCCGATCGGACCGTTGAGCGAGGTCCGGGGGGCGATGGCGCGCCGGTCCACCAGCGTGGACAGCGACCGGGCGAGCTCCTCGATCCGGGCCGCCGCCCGGCGGGGGGTCCGCAGCGCGGCCCGGACGGTACGGGCGATCTCGGCCGGTTCGGTGGCCCGCTCGTACCAGGTGTCGAGCAGCAGGCGCACCGGGTTCGGCGGGGGCTCCATGATCCAGCGGGGCGGCTGCAGAAACGTCGGCTCGGGCGTGAAGTCGAGCAGGACCGTCGCCACGTCGACGCCGGAGATCCCGTCGACGAGCGCGTGATGGGTCTTCTGGATGAGCCCCACGTGCCCACCCTCGAGGCCCTCCACGAACCACAGCTCCCACAGAGGCCGCGTCCGGTCGAGGAGCTGGGACTGGATCCGGGCGGTGAGCGCCATGAGCTGGGCCCGGTCGCCCGGGGACGGCAGGGCGGTGAGCCGGACGTGGTAGGCGATGTCGAAGCGACGGTCGTCCACCCAGACCGGCCGCCCCTGCTCGAACGGCACCGGCATGAGCCGACGGCGGAAGCGCGGGATGAGGTGCAGGCGCGAGGCGACGAGGCGGCGGACGTCGGCCAGGCGGAACCGGCCGGAGGCGTCGAAGAACGGCTCACCCTCGAACACGCTCACCGCGCCGACGTGCATCGGGGTCTCCAACGACTCCATGTGCAGGAACGACGCGTCGAGGGCGGTCAGCCGGTCGTAGCGGGCCACGACCGGATCGTACCGGCGGGCCCGGCACCGGCGCCCGGGTAGCGTCCGGCCGTGCGCGTGGCCAGTTGCCACTGGCGAGTGGACCCGGAGCTGATCACCGCCCTCGCCGACCGGCTCGGGCCGCCACGGGACGCCTACCTCAACGGGAGCCACACCTGGTTCGTCGACCTGGACGGGGACCGCACCCTGGAGTGGCGCCTCCATCCCGCCCCCGGCTATCGCATCCCGGCCGGGACGTCGCCCTACGACCTCTGGGACGCGCTGGTCGCGCAGCTGCGCAGCGGGGGTGACCCGGCGGCCCTGCGCGTCGGCGAGGAGACCCGCGCCCTGGGCACCCTGTGGGACTGCCTCGAGTGCTTCGTGGCCTTCGGCGACGACCTCGAGCCGGCCACCCTGGCCGCCGAGGCGGGGCGCCTCCTCGGCCGGGCCCCCGAGGCCTGGGGCCTCGTCGACCACGATCGCATCGGGGGGGTCTGGGAACGCAGCGGGGGGACGGCCTCCATCCTCGACCTGCTCCGGTCGGAGCTGCGGACCTGACCGCGGGCACGCTCAGGCGGGCGCCTGCCGCCAGGGGGGAGTGCGGGGTGGGTCGAAGTCGGCGGGGAGGGTCTCGCCGTCGATGGCCCGGAAGGCCAACTCGACCCAGCGAGGCGCACCGGCCAGAGGTTGGGGGAGCTCGTCTCGGGGGAAGAATCCCACCGCCCGGGTCTCCAGGGGGTGCGCCCGGAGGCTCCCGCCCGTCATGCGGCAGTGGAACACCAGCGAGTACAGCGGCAGCCGCGCGAACCCGAGACGGAGACCGTCGAGGACGGCGATGAGCTGCACCGGCTCGACCTCGATGCCGGTCTCCTCGTACACCTCCTTGACGGCGACCTCCGACGGGGAGTACCCGACGTCGGCCCACCCCACGGGGTAGAGCCAGATCCCCGAGTCGGCCCGCTGGGTGAGCAGCAACTCACCCCGGTCGTTGCCCACCACCGCGGCAACCGCCACCTTGGGGGTGACGTAGCCCGCGATCCCTTCCCCCACGGTGGCGAGCCACTCCTCGAAGAGGGCGTCGGCCTCCGCCTCCTCGATCGCCGCGGCCCGGATGTCGGCGGCGATGCGCAGTACTTCCTCGAACCGCTCCCGCTCGTAGAGGCTGCGGGTGAACGACAGGCCGGTCCGGGCGATCCCGGCGAGCGCCTCCGCCCACCGCAACAGGTCGGCGGCGGCCACCGCGTCCGGGCTCGTCACCCGGCGGATCCTACGCGTCGGCCGGCGCGGGCTCGGCGGCGGCCTGCAACCGCTCGACGACCCGGGCCAGCGACCCGTCGTCGAGTGCGCCGCCGCCGGGGGCGCGCAGGTAGAAGGTGTCGACCACCCGGTCGCCGAAGGTCGCCGCCTTGGCGAGGGTGACGTCGGCGCCGGCGTCGGTCACCGCACCGGCCAGTCGGGCGAGCAGGCCCGGCTCGTTCGGCGCATGCACCTCCACCACCGAGGAGACCGGGGACACCCCCGGGACCACCTCCACCAGCACCCGGTCGTCGCCCCGCCGCGGCCACGCCGCCGACCGGCGGGAGCCCGGCGGCCGGGCCGGACCGCCGCGGCCCGAAGCGGCCTCGATGATCCTCCGGGTGACCGCCGCCCGCCCGGCGGCATCGCCCAGGCGGCCCGCCGGATCGAGCCCGGTGAACGTCTCCACCGCCATCCCGGAGGTGGTGGTCCGGGCGCTGGCGGTGACGACGTCGAGCCCGGCCGCGGCGAGCACCCCGGCCACTGCGGCGAGCAGGCCCGTCCGGTCGACGGCGACCACCCGGCAGCGCAGGTGGCCGGGATCGATGACCTCCCAGTCGACCGCGGCCCCCTCGGACAGCTCGATCTCGGCCGGCTCCCGGGACCCGGCGACGGCGGTCCCGGTGAGGTGGTCGGCGGTACGGGCGTAGCACTCGGCGAGCAGCGCACCCTTCGCCGCGCTCCACGCCGCCGGGCCGGTGGCCCGGGCGTCGGCGACCGACAGCAGGTACAGCAGCTCCAGGCGTTCGAGCCCGCCGACCCGGGCCGCGACCTCACCGATCGTCGCGGGGTCCTCGAGGTCCCGCCGGGTGGCGACCTCGGTGAGCCGGAGGTGGTCGCGCACCAGCCAGGCCAGCGTCGCCACGTCGGCGCCGTCGAAGGACATCCGGTCGGCCACACGTCCGGCGACGACCGCGCCGGCCTGGGAGTGGTCCCCGGGGGCACCCTTCCCGATGTCGTGGAGCAGCGCGCCGAGGAGGAGCAGATCGGGGCGGCGGCACGCCCGAGCCACCACCGCCTCTCGCCCGCCACCACCGGCCAGCAGCGCGGCGGTCTCGACGACCGTCTGCACGAGGTGCCGGTCCACGTTCCAGGTGTGGAACGGATTCCGCTGCGGCAGCGCCCGCACCGCCGTCCACTCGGGGAGGAAGGCGGCGAACAGGTCGAGGTGATCGAGCACCTCGATCACCTCCACC
>CALEDW010000055.1 GCA_937949585.1 uncultured Acidimicrobiia bacterium | reverse complement strand
CGAACCGTTCCAGGCCGGCGGCGATCGCCGGGTCCGGGTCGGCCATCCCGTAGAGGCGCGCGTAGAGGCGCAGGTACTCCCGCACCCGGAGGCGTTCGGCGAGGGGGAGGTACCCGGCGGCGAACCCCACCCGGCGCAGCGCCCGGCTGCGGTGGCGGGCCAGGTCGATCCCGGCGACGCGCACCGACCCGGCATCGGGTCGCACCACGCCGAGGAGCATGAACAACGTGGTCGTCTTGCCCGCTCCGTTCGGACCGAGCAGCCCGACGCGCTCACCCGCCCGGATGGTGAGGCTCACCCCGTCGACGGCGCGACCGCGCCGGTAGGTCTTGGTGAGTCCGTGCGCTTCGAGGACCGGGACCGGGCGTTCCGCCACCGTCACCGACCCATGGTCGCAGAGCCCGGCGCCGCTCCGCCACCACCCGCCCGCTAGCCTCGAGGGCTCAAGTCCACGGACCGCCCGGACGACAACACCGGTGACCCGCCGGGTCGCCGCCGACCGATGCCCGCTCGGATGCGCCACCGCCGCCGCCTCCCCCCCGCCCGTGGGGTACGTGCACTCGTCGTGTTCGCCGTCGGGCTGGGGGCCCTGGCCGCGGCGCTGCCGGTTCGCCCGGCGGCGGCGGCGGACCCGCTCACCGGGGCACAGCTGGTGGCGATGATCAACGCCGGCCGGGCCGCGGCCGGCGTCCCCGCACTGATCCCCCACGCCGAGCTCACCGCCAAGGCCGAGGCGTGGGCCGACCGGATGGCGGCCACCGGGTGCGCGTGCCACTCGCGCCTCACCGACGGGATCACCGTGGCCTGGCGCCGGCTCGGGGAGAACGTGGGGCGCGCCCCCGACCTGGCGGCGATGCACCAGGCGTTCATGGCCTCGGCCGGCCACCGCGCCAACCTGCTCGACCGGGCCTGGCAGTGGGTGGGCGTCGGGGTGACCCGGGCTGCCGGGCAGGTGTGGGTCGCCGAGGTGTTCATGGACGGCGCGCCGGCGCCGCCCTGGTACGTGTGGGACCACCGGGGCCGGGCGGTGGCCGCCCGGGCCCAGGGCGGCTTCTGGACCCTGGCCGGCGACGGGCGGGTCACCGCGCACGAAGGTGCGCCGCACTACGGGCAGCCGTTCTTCGGGTGGGACATCGCCCGGGACATCGTGGCCATGCCCGACGGGGCCGGGTACGCGATCCTCGACGGGTTCGGCGGTGTGCACCTCTACGGCAGCGCCCGCACCCGCCTCGCCGGGCTCCACGCCGGGTATTGGCGGGGTTGGGACATCGCCCGCAGCATGGCCCTGGCGCCCGACGGGCGCGGGTTCGCGGTGCTCGACGCCTGGGGCGGGATCCACACCGCCGGGTCCGCGCCGACACCGCGGGGCGCGCCGTACTGGCGGGGCTGGGACATCGCCCGTGCCCTGGCCTACACCTCCGACGGTGGGCTCTACGTGCTCGACGGGTTCGGGGGACTGTGGGCGCTGCGGGGTGCACCTCGCCGCGCCGCCCCCTACTTCGGGTGGGACATCGCCCGGGACCTCGTGGTCTGGGGCGGCGGCAGAGGGGTGGCCGTCCTCGACGGATTCGGGGGCCTGCACCGGGCCGGGGACGCCAAGGTGCCGGGACCGACGGCCTATGCCCCGATCGACCGCTTCCGCGGCGTCGCGACCCAGGGGGGGACGTACCTGCTGGTGCGCAACGACGGGTGGGCGCAGCGGGCCTGATCCCCTAGGGTTCCCACCGTGCGGGAGCTCGAGGGCAAGGTGGCGGTGGTCACCGGCGCCGCCAGCGGCATCGGACGGGGACTGGCCGAGCGCTTCGCGGCCGAAGGGATGCGGGTCGTGCTCGCCGACGTCGAGGTGGACCCGCTGCAGGAGGTCGCCGACGCGTTGGCGGCCCGGGGCGCGCCGGTGCGGGCGGTCCCCACCGACGTGAGCGACGCCGATGCCGTCCTCGACCTGGCCACGGTCACCTTCGAGCACTTCGGCACCGCGCACGTGGTGTGCAACAACGCCGGCGTCGGCGGCAGCAGCGGACCGAGCTGGGAGATCGCCCAGAACGCCTGGGACTGGACCTTCGGGGTGAACTTCTGGGGCGTGCTCCACGGCATCCGCGCCTTCGTGCCCCGGCTTCTCGCCCAGCAGGAGGGCCACATCGTGAACACCGCGTCGCTGGCCGGGCTCACCACCATCCCGTTCATGGCACCGTACGCGGCGACGAAGCACGCGGTCGTGGGGCTCTCCGAGGCGCTGGCCCTCGAGCTGGCGATGCTCGGCTCGCCGGTGAAGGTCTCGGTCCTGTGCCCGGGCTTCATCCGCACCCGCATCCACGAGTCGGAGCGCAACTGGCCCGCCCGGCTCGGCGCCCCGCCGCCCGGGCTGGGCAACGATCTGCTGGCCGAGTCGGTTCGGGCCACGATCGCCGCCGGCATGGACCCGGCCGACCTCGCCGACCGAGTGGTGGCGGCGATCCGCGACGAGCGCTTCTTCATCCTCAGCGACGACGACCATGCCGTGCTGGCCCAGCAGCGGGCCGACGACGTGCGCAGCGGCCGCCAGCCGCGGCTGGCCCCACCCGAGGCGTTCGGGATCCCGGGCGCCGGCACCTGATCAGGCGCCGATCGCCCCGAAGCGCCCGGCTCGGTAGTCCTCCACCGCGGCGACGAGCTCCTCCCGGGTGTTCATCACGAACGGCCCGTAGCGGGCCACCGGTTCACGCAGTGGCACCCCGGCCAGCACGAGCAGGTCGGCCGGCCCGTCCGCGGTGAGGCGCAGCCGGTCGCCGTCCCCGTACACCACCAGCACCCGGGGACCGCCGAACGCATAGGTGCAGCAGCGCTGCGCCGGATCGAGCTCGGTCACCAGCGCGGCGCCCGGCTCGAGACGCACGTGGGCGACGGTCACCGCCGTGTGGGTGGCGACCGGCCCGGAGCGGCCGGCGAAGGTCCCGGCGATCACCCGCACCGTCGCACCGTCCGACCGCACCGTCGGGATCTCGGCGGCCGGGATCTCCTGGTACCGGGGGGCCACCAGCTTGCGGGCCCGGGGAAGGTTCACCCAGAGCTGCACGCCGTGCACCCGCCCGCCCGACCGGCGGATCTCCGCCGCGGGCATCTCCGAGTGCACCACGCCGGCGCCGGCGGTCATCCACTGCACGTCGCCGGGGCCGATCCGGCCCGCGTGCCCGGCAGAGTCCGCGTGCTCGAAGGCACCGTCGAGCATGTAGGTCACCGTCTCGAACCCCCGGTGCGGGTGGTCGGGCGCGCCGAGCGCCTCGCCCGGCCCGTAGGTGGCGGGGCCCATCTCGTCGAGCAGCAGGAACGGGTCGAAGTCCGGCAGCGCCGGCGTCGGGAACGGCCGGTGTACCACGAAGCCGGCGCCCTCCCGCACCGTCGCCGCCGGGACGGTCCGCACCACCGGCCGCGTCCGGTGGGCGGCGCCGGGGGAACCGTGCACGGTCACGGTCGCTCCAACCTCCGCCCCCGGCGGCCTGTTCCCGGCCGGCCCCTAGCATGCCGGGCCGTGGACGCCCTCACCTTCTACGGGCTCATGCCCACCGAGGATCCCCGGCACTGGCGGCTGCCGGTCGTGGACGAGCTGTGCTCGGGCCTCGGGGCCCTGTTCGGGGGGTGCGGCCTCGGCGCCTGCGTCGAGGCGCTGGAGCGGGTCACCGGACGACCACTGGTGTGGGCCACCGGCCAGTACCTGTCGTTCGCCCGGCCGCCGACCGTGCTCGACATCCGGGTGACGGAGGTGGTGCGGGGACACCAGGTGAGCCAGGCCCGGGCGGTGGCGGCGGCCGGCGACGACGAGATCCTCACCGTGAACGCCGCCCTCGGCCGCCGCGAGATCCCCTGGCAGGGCTCCTGGGCGCAGCGGCCCGAGGTGCCACCGCCGGAGGACTGCCCGCCCCGGCCGCACTTCGAGCACGACCGGCCGACGATCATGGACCGGATCGAGATGCGCCTCGCCCGGGCCCGCCCGATGGACACCCTCGACGGCACCCCCGGCGACGGGCGGGCCGCCCTGTGGGTGCGCCTCCCCGGCCTGCTGGAGCTCTCGCCGGCCGCACTGGCCATCATCGGCGACTACGTCCCGTTCGGGATCTCCCAGGCCCTCGGCCGGCGCGCCGGCGGGAACAGCCTCGACAACACGCTGCGGATCGCCCACCGGGCGAGCACCGACTGGATCCTCGCCGACGTGCGGGTGCACGCGGTGGCCGACGGGTTCGGGCACGGTCTCGTGCACCTGTGGGCACAGGACGGGACGCTGCTCGGCACGGCCAGCCAGTCGGCGATCGTGCGGCCCTGGCGGGACGCCCCGGCGGGCGACGAGGGAGAGCACTGATGCACCGGCGTCACGGGGTCACCGTCCCGATCACCGGGGTGCCGCTGCACGAGCACCGCCGGTGGTTCACCGAGCTCGCCGACCTGGGCTTCACCGACGTCTGGTCGGCGGAGGCGAACGCGCACGACGCGTTCACGGTGCTGGCCCTCGCCTCCGCCTGGAGCCCCGACCTGCGCCTCGGCCAGGCGGTCGTGCCGGTGTTCACCCGCGGACCGGCCCTGCTCGCCCAGACCGTGGCGAGCCTGGTGGAGGCCGCGCCCGGCCGGGTGGCCGTCGGCCTCGGCACCTCCAGCCCGGTGATCGTCGAACGCTGGAACGGCATCCCCTTCGAACGCCCGTGGCACCGCGTGCGGGACACCATCCGGTTCCTGCGCGCCGCGCTGGCGGGAGAGAAGGTCGACCACGCCTACGACACCTTCACCGTGCGCGGCTTCCGGCTCGGCGTGCGCGTCGAGCAGATGCCGCCGATCCTCGTGGGGGCCCTGCGCCCGGGGATGTTGCGCCTGGCCGGCCGGGAGGGCGACGGGGCGATCATCAATTGGCTGTCCCCCGACGACGTCCGCACCGTGGTCCCGCTGGTGGGACCGGGGAAGGAGATCGTCGCCCGCATCTTCGTCCTGCCCACCGAGGACCGCGACGCGGTCCGGGCCCTGGCCCGGCGCATGATCGCCGAGTACCTGAACGTACCCGTGTACGCCGCGTTCCACGACTGGCTCGGACGAGCGGAGCTGCTCCGGCCGATGTGGGATGCCTGGCGGGCCGGAGACCGGGCCGGGGCGCTGGAGGCGGTCCCCGACCGGCTCATCGACGAGCTCGTCGTACACGGCTCGCCCGAGGCCTGCGCGGAGGGCGTGGAGCGCTACGCCGAGGCCGGGGCCACCACCACCGCCCCGATGATCCTCGCCCCTCCGGCAACGACCCGCCGGGTGCTCGCCGCCCTCGCCCCCCGTTGAGCGCTCCCCGATCTAGGGTGGCGGCGGTGCACGAGGGGGACACGCCGGAGGGGGGCACCAAGGCGGCGATCGTGAGCGCGGCGCGCCGCCGGTTCGCCGAGCACGGCTTCGCGACCACGAGCCTCAACGAGATCGCCGACGAGGTCGGGATCCGCCGGCCGAGCCTGCTGCACCACTTCCCCTCCAAGGAGGCGCTCTACCAGGCCGTCCTGCGCGAGGACCTCGCCGACTGGGCCCGCCTCGTCGACGAGGCCGTCGCCGAGGCGGTCCAGGGCTGGCCCCAGGTGGAGCGGGTACTGCGCGCCGCGTTCCGCTTCTTCGAGGAGCACCCCGAGCTCGTACGCCTGACCCGTCGGGAGGCCCTCGACGGCGGGCCGTTGCTGTCCGAGGAGCTCGCCGAGGCACTCCGGCCGATGTTCGAACGGGGCGTCGCCTTCCTCCAGCGGGAGATGGACGCCGGGCGCCTGCGCCGCTACGACCCGCGCCAGCTGCTCCTCACCGGCTACGGCGCCGTGCTGTCGTACCTCTCCGACGCGCCGCTCATCCGCTCCCTGCTCGGCGGCGATCCCCTCAGCCCCGAGGCGCTCGCCGCCCGCCGGGAGCACGTGCTGTCGGTGCTGCGCCACGCCCTCGAGCCCTGAGGTCACTCGAGCGGCCGGACGAGCTCCGGTCCGTTGTGCGCCGGGTTGTTCACCTCGGTCGACACCGGCCAGCACTCGAGGAGCCCCTCGGGAGCCGGTTCGAGCAGCGCCCCCACCACCGCGGGATCGTCGACCTCGGGGTCCAGCCAGGTCTCGAGCCGTTCCGGGGTGAGGATGGCCGGCATCCGGTCGTGGACCGCGGCCATGAGCCGGTTGGCGTCGGTGGTGACGATCACACAGGTCACCAACCACGGCGCGTCGTTGTCGGGCCGCCACGCCTCCCACAGGCCGGCGAAGGCCAGCGGGCGACCGTCCCGGGCCCGGAAGTACCAGGGCTGTTTGCGGCGGCGCCCCGGGACCGGCTGCCATTCGTAGAACCCGTCGGCCGGGATGACGCAGCGGCGGCGGGCGAGGGACCGCCGGAACGCCGGCTTGGTCGCCAGCGTCTCGGCCCGGGCGTTGATCATCCGGTCACCGATCGAGGGGTCCTTGGCCCACCGCGGCACCAGTCCCCAGCGCATCGGTTCCAGCACCCGGCGGTGCGGCTCCGGGTCGCGCACCACCGGCACCGTCCGACGGGGGGTCACGTTCCAGTCGGGCCGGTCGTCGAGACCCTCGAGCACCTCGGTCACCCCGAACTGGGCGGCGATCTCCGCCGGGGGCGTGGTCCGGGCGAACCGGCCGCACATCGACCGGGCTCAGGTCTCGATGAACCGGCGCAAACCCACGACCGAGCCGATGACCCCGAGCGTCGCCCCCAGCAGCAGCACGACGATCCCGATCTGGGTGGCGTCGGCGTTCGTCAGGTAGAAGCCGCGGTAGAACGCGGAGTTCCGGTCGATCACGTCGGTGAGGATCACCTTCAGCGCGGCGACGGCACCGAACGCGAACCCGGCGCCGATGAGACCCTGCACGAGTCCCTCCAGCATGAACGGGACCCGCACGAACCAGTTCGACGCCCCGACCAGCTTCATGACCTCGATCTCGCGACGGCGGGCGAAGGTGGCGAGCCGGATCGTGTTCACGATGAGGAACAGCGAGGCCAGGCCGAGCACGAAGGACACGGTCATGAACCCGAGGCGCAGGAAGCGGGTCGCCGACAGCAGCCGCTTCACCTCCTTGGACGCCGTCTTCACCTCGTCGACCCCCGGCTCGCCCTCGAACCGCCGGGCCAACGTGTCGGTGAGGTCGGCCCGTGACGGGGCCACCCGGAACGACGGGGGCAGCGCGGAGGCGTCGATGGACGACACGAAGTCCGGATCGTTGCGGAAGATCCGCTTGAACTCACGGTAGGCGTCGTCCTTGGAGAGGTAGGTGAAGCGGCGGACGTCGTCGGACCCGGCCAGCAGCGTGCGCATGGCCGCGATCTGGTTGTCGGTGGCGTCCACGTTCATGAACACCTCGAGCTCCACGCCGTCCTGCCACTGCTTGGTGCCGTGGTCGACGATGCGGGAGATGAGCAGCGCTCCCCCGAGCACCGACAGCGACACGAACACCGTGATGACCCCGGCCAGGGTCATGAGCAGGTTGCGGCGCAGCGAGATCAACGTCTCGCGCGCGAAGTAGACGGTCCGGGACCACACGGCTCAGCCCCCCACGCCGTAGACGCCGCGGGCCTGGTCGCGCACCAGCATCCCGTGGTCGAGCTCGACGACCCGCCGGCGCATCATGTCGACGATGCGCGAGTCGTGGGTGGCCATGACCACCGTGGTGCCGGTCCGGTTGATCCGGTCGAGGAGGCGCATGATGCCGGTGGTCGTCGTGGGGTCGAGGTTCCCGGTCGGTTCATCGGCGAGCAGGATGAGGGGCCGGTTCACGAACGCCCGGGCGATCGACACCCGCTGCTGCTCCCCCCCGGAGAGCTCGTCGGGGAAGTTGTCGGCCTTCCGGGCCAGCCCCACCAGGTCGAGGATCTGCGGCACCTGGGTCCGGATCACGTGCTGCGGCCGACCGATCACCTCGGAGGCGAAGGCGACGTTCTCGTACACCGTCTTGTTGGGGAGCAGCTTGTAGTCCTGGAAGATGCAACCGATGTTGCGGCGCAGCTGCGGGATCTTCCACGAGCCGAGGCGTGTGATGTCGCGCCCGGCGACGACGATTCGGCCCGAGGTGGGGAGCTCCTCCCGCAACAGCAGGCGCAGGAAGGTGGACTTGCCCGACCCCGACGGCCCCACCAGGAACACGAACTCGCCCTTGGCGACGTCCACGGTGACGTCCCGCAGCGCCACGACGTCGTTCTTGTAGACCTTGGTGACGTGCTCGAAGCGGATCATGCGGTCGCGTCAGGGTACCCGTCGAGGATCAGACCGGGGCGGAGGGAGCCGCTTCGGCCTGCGCACGCCGCCAGCGCAGGTAGCCCTCGATGAACGGGGTGAGCTCCCCGTCGAGCACCGCATCGACGTTGCCGGTCTCCACCCCGGTGCGCAGGTCCTTCACCAACTGGTAGGGAGCGAGCACATAGGAACGGATCTGGTTGCCCCAGGCCACCTCCCGCTTCCCGGCCGACAGCGCCTCCAACTCCCGGCGGCGTTCCTCCCGCTGGCGTTCGGCCAGCCGGGCGGCGAGGATCTGCAACGCCCGGGTCTTGTTCTGCAACTGCGAGCGTTCGTTCTGGCAGGACACCACGATCCCGGTCGGCAGGTGCGTGATCCGCACCGCCGAGTCGGTGACGTTCACGTGCTGCCCACCCGCACCGGACGAGCGGTAGGTGTCGATCCGCAGCTCCGACGGGTCGATCCTGGGCTCCTCGGCCTCCTCGAGCGCCGGAACGGCGTCGAAGCTGGCGAACGCGGTGTGCCGACGGGCCTGCGCGTCGAACGGTGAGATGCGCACGAGGCGGTGCACACCGCGCTCGGCCTGCAGCATCCCGAACGCGAACCGCCCCTTCACCGTGAAGGTGGCCGAGGTGATCCCGGCTTCCTCACCGGGCTGCACCTCGTCGAGGGTGACGGTGAACCCCATGCGCTCCGCCCACCGCAGGTACATGCGCAGCAGCATCTCGGCCCAGTCCTGCGCATCGGTGCCGCCGGCCCCGGAGTGGATCTCACAGATCGCGTCGCGCGCGTCGTACTCGCCGCCGAACAGCGACTCGAGCTCGAGTCGCTCGAGGTCGGCGGTGAGGGCGGCGAGGGCCTCGCCGATCTCGGGTGCCAGCGACTCGTCGTGCTCCTCGCGGGCGAGCTCCACGAGCGTCTCGGCGTCCGAGAGCCGGCGGACCAGCCCCTCGTGGCGCTCGAGCCGGTCGCGCAGGTGCGCGAGCTCGGTGGTGACGGCCCGCGCCCGGCCGGCGTCGTCCCAGAGGTCCGGTCGGGCGGCCTCCGCCTCGAGCTCGGCGATGCGACGTCGGGCCGCGTCCCCCTTCAGGTAGGTGTGGGCGGCCTCCACGCGTCGGCGCAGCTCGGTGAGCTCGGGGGTGAAGTCCTGCACGGCGGACGACGCTCAGCGACCGTGACAGAACTTGTACTTCTTGCCGCTGCCGCAGTGGCAGGGCTCGTTGCGCCCCGGGGTCCGCTCCACCCGCACCGGCTGCCGGACCACCGCCGGCGCCTCGGCCGCCGGGTCGTCCATGACGGCCACCGACCCGGTGTCGCCGGCCGCCGCCATCACGGCCGCGGCGGCGGCGAGCGCCCCGGCCCCTTGCACGGGACCCTCGGCAGCCTGGTAGGAGACGTTGCGAAGGGTCGGGGCGGGGGTCTCCTCGGCGACCACTTCGAGGCGGAAGATGTAGCGCACGAAGTCGTCGCGGATGGCGGCGATCATCGCCTCGAACATGTCGAAGCCCTCACGTTGCCACTCGGCGAGCGGGTCCCGCTGCCCCATGGCCCGCAGGTTGATCCCCTCCCTGAGGTAGTCCATCTCGTAGAGGTGCTCGCGCCAGTGCTGGTCGATGACCGACAGCATCACCCGCCGTTCGATCTCCCGCATCGTCTCGGGACCCAGCACCGTCTCTTTCGCCTCGAACTGCTCGACGGCGTCACCGTGCAGCAACTCGAACACCGACTCCCGGTCGGTCAGCTGCGCCAGCTGGTCGCGGGTCACCCGGACCGGGAAGATCGCCGCGGCCTGGGTGACGAGCTCGTCGAGGTCCCACTCCTCCGGGTAGTCGGACGAGCAGCACAGTCCGACGATGTGATCGACGGCGGCCTCGATCGCCTCCAGCGTCTCCTCCCGCAGGTCACCGCCTTCGAGGATCTGTTGGCGGCGCCGGTAGATCACCTTGCGCTGCTCGTTCATCACCTCGTCGTACTTGAGGACGTCCTTGCGGATCTCGAAGTTCCGGTCCTCCACGGTCCGCTGCGCGCGCTCGATGGCCTTGGTGACCATCTTCGCCTCCAGGGGCACGTCGTCGGGGAAGGTGCGTCCCATCACCCACTGCATGGCCCCGGTGGCGAACAGCCGCATGAGGTCGTCCTCGAGCGACAGGTAGAACCGGCTCTCCCCGGGGTCACCCTGACGCCCCGACCGCCCCCGGAGCTGGTTGTCGATCCGGCGGCTCTCGTGGCGTTCGGTGCCGAGCACGTAGAGCCCGCCGAGCTCGCGCACCCGGTCGCCCTCGGCGGCGCACCGGGCCCGGAACTCCGCCAGCAGCTGCTCGTACTGCTCGGGCGCCTCCTCGGGGCTGCTGCCCCGGGCCGCGAGCTCGGCCCGGGCCAGGCCGTCGGCATTGCCGCCGAGCAGGATGTCGACGCCTCGACCGGCCATGTTCGTGGCCACGGTCACCGCGCCGATCCGCCCGGCCTGGGCGACGATGTTGGCCTCCCGCTCGTGGTGCTTGGCGTTGAGGACGGCGTGCGGGATGCCCCGTTGGTCGAGCAGCTTCGAGAGGCGCTCCGACTTCTCCACCGAGATGGTGCCGACCAGGACCGGCTGACCGGCCGCGTGCCGCTCGGCGATGTCGTCGGCGACCGCATCGAACTTCGCGGCCTCCGTCTTGTAGATGAGGTCGGGGTGGTCGACGCGGATCATCGGCCGGTGGGTGGGGATCGTCACCACCTCGAGCCCGTAGGTGTGTGCGAACTCGCCGGCCTCCGTCGCCGCCGTCCCCGTCATCCCGGCGAGCTTGTCGTACATCTTGAAGTAGTTCTGGAGGGTGACGGTCGCCAGGGTCTGGTTCTCCTCCTTGATCCGTACCCCCTCCTTGGCCTCCACCGCCTGGTGGAGCCCCTCGCTCCACCGGCGCCCCTCGAGGATGCGGCCGGTGAACTCGTCGACGATCTTCACCTCGCCGTGCTGGACGACGTAGTCGACGTCCCGCTTGAACAGCTCCTTGGCCCGGAGCGCGGCCTGGAGCTGGTGCACGTAGTTCTGGTTCACGTGCTCGTAGAGGTTTCGCACCCCGAGGGCCTGCTCCACACGGTGGATCCCCTCTTCGGTGGGCACGATCGTGCGTTTCGCCTCGTCGACCTCGTAGTCGCGGTCGCGCTGGAGGCCCTTGGCGATCCGGGCGAACTGGTAGTAGAGCTTCTGGGCGTCGTCCGCCCGGCCGGAGATGATGAGCGGGGTCCGGGCCTCGTCGATGAGGATCGAGTCGATCTCGTCGACGATGGCGAAGTTGTGGCCCCGTTGCACCTGCTCCTCGATCGAGACGGCCATGTTGTCGCGCAGGTAGTCGAAGCCGAACTCGTTGTTCGTCCCGTAGGTGATGTCGGCCCGGTACGCCTGCCGCTTCAACTCGGGGTCGTCGATCTGGGGGAGCACCACCCCGACCTCGAGCCCGAGCTCCCGGTAGATGGCCCCCATCCACTCGGCGTCACGCTTGGCGAGGTAGTCGTTCACGGTCACCAGGTGCACACCCCGCCCGGTCAGCGCGTTCAGCGCGGCGGGGAGGGTGGCCACGAGGGTCTTGCCCTCCCCCGTCTTCATCTCGGCCACCCACCCCAGGTGCAACGCCGCCCCGCCCATGAGCTGCACGTCGAAGTGACGTTGCCCCAGCGTCCGCCGCGCCGCTTCACGCACGGCCGCGAACACCTCGGGGAGCAGGTCGTCGAGGTCCTCACCCCGCTCGAGGCGGGCCCGGAACGCCGCGGTGCGCGCGCGAAGATCCTGCTCACGCTCCATCTCCGGTTCCCACCGGTTGATCTCGGGGACCAGCGACGTCAGCAGCTTGAGCTTGCGCCCCTCGCCGGCGTGGAGGATCTTCTTGAAGAGACCCATAGCGGTGGGCGAGTGTACCGGCGGCCCCTCCCGGCGCCCGGCCGTGCCCCCGAACGGTCTCCCGCTGCTCCTGGCCGCCGCCGCGGCACTCGCCTGGACGTCGACGTTCGTGTGGTTGGGGGCGCTGCGCCACCACCGTTTCGCCACCTTCGGTTTCGACCTCGGCATCTACGACCAGGCGACCTGGCTGCTCGCGCACGGGCACCTCGACGGAATGATCACCGTGCGGGGCCTGCGGGTGTTCGGGCACCACGTGAACCCGGTGCTGTTCGCGTACGCCCCCGCCTACCGCCTCGGCGCCGGGGTCGAGGTCCTGCTCGTCACCCAGGTGGTGGCCCAGGCCGCGGCGGCACTGGTGTGCTTCGCCATCGGGGTCGAGCGGCTCGGCGACCGCCGGCTCGCGCTCGGCCCGGCCCTCGCGTTGCTCGCCAACCCCACCTGGCAGTGGCTCACCTGGGAGTTCTTCCACCCCGAGGTGCTGGCCGGCACCGCGCTGCTCGGGGCGTGGTGGGCCGCCTTGCACCGGCGGTGGGGGTGGTTCGCCGGCGCGGTGGTGCTGGCCGTGGCCTGCCGGGAGGACGTGGCCCTGGCAACGGCCGTGCTCGGGCTCGTGGTGGCCGGCCGCGGCGAGCGGCGGGTGGGGCTCGCCACCACCGCCGCCAGCCTGGGCTGGTACCTGGTGGCCACCCGGGTGATCCTGGTGTGGGGGAACGGCACCGGCCCGTTCTACGAGACGTACTTCACCGACCTCGGCGACGGTCCGGGCGCCGTCCTGCGGACGGTGCTCACCCGCCCGTGGGAGCCGCTCGGGCTGGCGGTCCGGCCCGATCGGCTCGCCTACTTGGGACGGATGCTCGGCCCGTTCGCGTTCCTGCCCGTGGCCGGGCCGGTGGGTCTGGCGCCGGCCGCTCCGGCGCTGGTGGTGAACCTGCTCTCGTCGTTCCCGTACACCCGGGAACTCACCTACCACTACCAGGCGCTGGTGGTGCCCGCGCTGGCGATCGCCACGGTCGAGGCCGTCGCCCGGCTCCGACGGCGGGGCCGGCCGGTGGCGGCCGCGACGGCGGTGGTGGCGGTGCTGGCCGCGGCGCCGGCCACGTCGGTGGCCTGGGGACCGTCCCCGCTCGGCACCCGGTTCCGGACCGGCATCTGGCCTCTGGAGGCCGACCCCCGCCAGCCGGCCCGGGAACGGGCGGTCCGCCTCGTCCCCGCCGCCGCGCCGGTGAGCGCCACCTACACCTTCGTGCCGCACCTCACCCACCGGCGCGCGGTGTACGAGTTCCCGAACCCGTGGCGCACCGTGAACTGGGGGGTGCGCGGCGAGGGCGCCCACGACCCTCGCACGGTTCGATGGCTGGTTGCCGACCGCTCGACGCTCCGACCCGGGGACCGGGCCCTCCTCGAGCGGCTGCTGGCCCGGTCCTTCCGCGTGGTGCAGGACCGGGACGGGATCGTGGTCGCCCGCCGCCGGTGATCAGTCGAGGGTGAGGAGACCCTCCCGGAGCGCGTGGAGCACCGCCTCGGTGCGCGAGTGCAGGTGCAGCTTCTCGAGCACGTTCCGCACGTGGTTCTTCACCGTGTTCTCGGCGATGCGGAGCTCGCCGGCGATCTCCCGGTTGGTGAGGCCCTTCCCGGCGAGGCGCAGCACCACCAGCTCGCGATCGGTGAGCCGGGGATGGGCGGGGCGGCGGAGCGTGGCCTGGTCGCTGAGGCGGCGGAACTCGGCCAGCAACCTCGGGGCCATCGACGGGGAGATGAGGCTCTGACCACGGGCGACGGCCCGCACCGCGGCGGAGATCTCGTCGATGCTCACCTCTTTCAACAGGTAGCCCACGGCCCCGGCCCGGATCGCGGCGTAGAGGTCCTCGTCACGGTCGGAGACGGTGAGCACCAGCACCCGAACGTCGGGTCGCTGCTCGGTGATCCGGGCGGTGGCGGTGATCCCGTCGAGGCGGGGCATGCGCACGTCCATGACCACGACGTCGGGGACGAGCTCCAGCACCATCGACACCGCTTCCAGGCCGTCGCCGGCCTCACCGACGACGGCGATGTCGTCCTCGGCGCGCAGGACGAGGTCGAGGCCCCTCCGGAACAGGGCGTGATCGTCGACGAGACACACCCGGATCGGTGCAGGATCTGCCATCAGGGTCCCGGAGTATGCCGGGGCCTCCCCGTACCCGCCAGCACCTCCAGACGCGGGCACGTCCAGGGCAGCAGCGCCTCGGCGACCCGGTCGGCCGGCGGCCGGTAGGCGGCCGTCCGCACGCGCTCGGCCAGGGCCCGCAACGCCAGCCGCTCCGCAAGGGACCGTCCGGGCGCGCACCCGGCGGCCGGGGTCTCGGTCACACCCCGGGATCGGCGGTGCGCCCCGCCCCCTTGAGGGGCCGGGGCGCGAGCTGCCGGCGGGTCGCGACGAGCCCGACGACGTGGTGCGCGCCGCCGGTACGGAGCGCTGCGGCCGCCGCCCCCAGCGTGCCCCCGGTGGTGCACACGTCGTCGACGACCAGCACACGCGGCGGGACCGGGGCCTGAGCCCGGAAGGAGGGGCCGCCGCGGCGCTCGGCCGCCGACCGCGACGCCTGCGCCGGTCCGGGGCCCCGGCGCAGCAGCCGGGCCGAAGGCAGGCCCAGCCGGGCCGCGACCCCTTCCGCGAGCACCTCCGCCTGGTCGAACCCGCGGGCCCGGCGACGTTCGGGCGTGGTGGGCGGGAAGGTCACGACGTCCGGCCGTACCGTCCCGGCCCGGCACTCCCAGGTTGCAGCCATCACGACGGCCAACACCCCCAGCGAGGCCCGCTCGCCGTGGTACTTCGCTCTCGCCACCAGCTCCCGCGCCGCACCCCGGTGGGCGAGGCACGCCACCAGCACGTCCACCCCGGCGGGCGCCGGTGCGGGATCGGGCGCCGTCAGGGTCGTCGCGCACCGCTCGCAGAGCACAGCGCCCGGCAGGCGACACCCGGCGCAGCGCAGCGGGAACACGCCGGCCAGGAGGGCACCGAGCAGCATCCCTGCACCGTACGAGGAGGATGCGACACCGCAGCCCGCCGGGTGCGCACCACCGGGGCGCCCCGGCGGCCGTAGGTATCCTGCCCGCGTGGGCGCGCTGGTGGAGGAGCTGGGCTACCCCCCGGACGCGCGGCTGCTCATCGTCAACTGCGACGACCTCGGTTCCTCGCGCTCGGCGAACGTGGCCGTCTACGAGGCGTTACGGCACGGGCTCGCCACCAGCGCCACGCTCATGGTCCCCTGCCCGTGGGCACGTGACGCCGCCGCCCAGTACCGGGGGGAGGACGTCGGGGTGCACCTCACCCTGAACTCGGAGTGGGAGACCTACCGGTGGGGCCCGATCACCCACGCCCCCAGCCTCCTCGACGGTGACGGCGGGTTCCCCCGGACGGTGCAGGACACCTGGGACCACGCCGACGTCGACGAGGTGCGCCGCGAGTGCCGGGCCCAGATCGAGCGGGCCATCCTGTGGGGCTTCGACGTGACGCACCTCGACAGCCACATGGGCACCCTCCAGCTGCGACCCGAGTTCTTCGACGTCTACCTCGAGATGGCGGTCGAGTTCCACCTGCCGCTGCGGATGGCACCCGCGGCCGCCGAGTCGCTCATCGGGTTCCCCTACCGACGGCTCGCCGCAGAGGCCGGGATCGTGTACACCGACCACTTCGTGCTGTGCCCGGTGGGAGCGAAGCGGACCGTCGAGAAGGTCCTCTTCGAGCTCCAACCCGGCGTCACCGAGGTGTACTTCCATCCGGCGCTCGACACCGACGAGCTGCGGTCATCGCACCCCGACTGGGCGGCCCGGGTGGAGGACCACCAGGCCCTGTGTCACGACCCCGGCTTCGCCGACCTCGTCGAACGCTCCGGGGCACAGCTCATCAGCTACCGCCCCCTGCGCGAGCTGCAGCGGTCACGGACCTGAGACGGCCGGCCGGCCCGGTGCGCCGGACGGCGCTCAGAACTCGGTGACCGCACGGATCCGTTCCTGCACCTGCCGGTACTCGGGAGAGGTGGTCAGCGGCATGAGCTGCAGGAGCCGGCCCATGTTGCCCTCGGCCTTCATGCGCCCCTGCATGAACGCCGTGTTCGCGTCGAGCTCGCCGCGCTGCACGTCGACGGCGTCGTCGTAGCCCATGGTGAGCGTCACGTCGGGATCGTCGATCACCCCCAGCTGCGCGTCGAGCAGCTGCCCGTGCCCGACCCGCCACCAGTAGCGGACGTCGCCGCCGGGCCCACCGGTCACCACGTACTGGATCCGGGCGTCGACGCCGGGGCGTTCCGGCAGGTCGGCCGCCGTTCGGCGCAGCTCGTCGAGCCACTCCTGGGACAGGAACCTCACCATGCTCCCCCCTGAGGTCTCATCCGGCTCCGATCGCCGGTGCGTGCCCGCGCACCCCGGCGAACAGGTCGTCCTCGGGCTCACCGTCGGCAGGTCCTGCCCCCACGAGCGAGCGGGCCAGCACGTACTCGTCCCAGGGGAACACCTCCCGGATCACCGCGTCCGGCAGGCGCATCCAGAACCCCTCCGGATCGACCTGGGTCCGATGGGCGAGCAGCGCCCGCCGGCGGGCGGCGAGGAAGTCACCCACGTCGATGAACGTGGTGAAGCGCTCGTCGTGACCCGGCTCGAGGCCGGCCCGGAACCACCGTTCGAACGGGCTGTCCTCACCGCGGGCCAGGAACGCGTCGTGGAGGGCCTTCACCCGGCGGTACGACCATCCCGTGTAGTAGAGCTTGCTCGGTTGCCAGGCCGGCCCGGCCTCGGGGTACCGGCCGGGATCGCCGGCCGCGTCGAAGGCGAGCACCGAGATCTCGTGCACCCGCAGGTGGTCGGGATGCGGGTAGAACGCCCGCTCGTCGGCGTAGGTCACCACGACCTGCGGGCGCTCCGCCCGCAGGATGCGCACGAGACGGCCGGTGGCCTCGTCGAGGTCGGCACGGGCGAAGCAGGAGGGGTGCTCGTTGGCCGGCGACCCCGCCATCCCGGAGTCGCGGTAGCCGAGGAGGTGGTAGCGGTGGTATCCGATGGCGGCCGCGCTGGCACGCAGCTCCTCGAGACGGACCTCCGCGAGCCGGTCGCGCACCTCGGGTCGGTCCATCGCCGGGTTGAGGATGTCGCCTTCCTCGCCCCCGGTGCAGCACACCAGGACGGTCCGGACCCCTTCGGCGGCGTACCGGGCGACGGTCGCCGCTCCTTTGGACGCCTCGTCGTCGGGATGTGCGTGCACGGTGAGCAGGCACAGCGGTCCCGGGTCGTTCGGCATCGCTCCGAACGCTACCCGGCGGTCCGTTCGGGCACGCCCCGCAACACCCACATCTCGACCCGCCCGATGTCCCGCACCCGGCGGGGACGGAGGCGGCTGCAGGCGAAACCGGCGTCACCGCCCAGGGCGGCGCGGAACTGCTCGTCCACGAGCACGGTCCCCGGGCGGGCCAGCTCCACGAGGCGATGGGCCAGGTTCACCACGGGGCCGTAGCAGTCGCCTTCGTGGTTCACCACCGGGCCCCAGGCCAACGCGGCCCGGGCCCGGGGCAGCAGCTCGTCGAGCTCGGCCTGCTCGGTGAGCGCCAACGCGATCCGGGCGGCCACCGCGGCGTCGTCGGACACGAACATCACCTCGTCGCCGATCGTCTTGACCAGCCGCCCACCGCCGGCGGCGATCGTGTCGGCGGTGAGCGCCTCGAAGCGCGCCACGAGCTCCACGAGCTGCTGCTCGTCGAGCTCCTGACTCAGGGCCGTGTACCCGACCAGATCGACGAACCCGACCGCGTGCGGCGCCGAGGTCGGGTCGTCGACGGTGAGCTTGCGCCACAGCGCGGCACGCAGCAGCAGTCGGAGCGCGAAGTCGTGCAGGCGGGCCAACGTCGGCCAGTCGAGCACCTCGGCGACGACGGCGGCGATCTCGTCGTCGGGGACGCCGAGGCGCTGCGCGGCGGCGAGGTCCTCGACGATCTGGTCGGACAGCGTCTCGGCCACCCGGGCCAGACCCGAGCTCACGGCCCGGACCTGGTGCACCATCTCCTCGGGGTCCCAGTGCCCGCCGTCGAGCATCGGCCGTTGGATGCGCGAGGCCAGCACGCCCAGCATCTCGACGGCCTCGTCGGTGAACAGCGGCACGTCGTCGGGCACGTCGGGGAAACCCATCGCCCGCCAGACCCGCCGGGCGAGGTCGGGAGGCATCCCGGCCCGGGCGTCGAGCTCCGACCGGGTGAAGCGGGGCGCCCCCGGCAGGAGCATCCGCTCGAGGGTGAGCAGGGTGAGCCATCCCTCCCGCTCGGCCCGCTGCACCTCTTCGGGCGACGCCCCCCGGCGGCGGAGGAAACGGGCGAGGCGGCGCTGCACCACCGCATGATCGCGCGCCGGACCCGACGTCGGTGGGGTGACGGACGGCGGGTAGGTTGCCCGGATCGTGCGGTCCGAGCCTCCCCCCGTGGTCGCAGCGGTCGCCGAGCCGGTCCCCGCCACCACCCGCCGCACCGGGCTGGGGCTCCCGGCCGGCCTCGCCGTCGCGCTGCTCATCGTCGGCGTGCTGGCGCTGCTCTGCGTCCTGGCGGCGCTGGGGGAACGGCTCGCGTACCGGGGGCGGGTGCTGCCCGGGGTGGAGATCGCAGGGCTGGACGCCGGCGGGATGACCGAGCGCCGGCTCGCCGCGGCGCTGGGGCGCGAGGCGCGGCGGCTCACCACGCAACCGGTTCGGGCCCGGGCGGGGAGCACCGAGCTGTCGGTGAACCCGTCCGCGCTGGGCCTGGAGCTCGACCCGGTGCCGAACGTGCGCGCCGCCCGCCGCGCCGGTCGGCAGGGCGGCCCGCTGGCGGTGGTCGCCGGCGCGCTGCTGCGGCGCGTCCGTCCCGACCGCCTCG
>CALEDW010000054.1 GCA_937949585.1 uncultured Acidimicrobiia bacterium | reverse complement strand
CGCCGGCGACGCGCCGCTCCGGGAGCGGCTCGCCGTCGCCGCCCGGGCCGGCGCCGGCCGGTACGCCGCCCGGGTCGCCATCGCCCGCCAGGAGGCCTGCTACCTGGAGCTGGCCGGCTGATGTGCGGCTTCGTCGCCGTCCTCGACCCCCGGGCCCGCCGGCCGGCCGACGAGGCGGCCCGGCTGGTGCGGCGGCTGGCCGACACCATGGCCGCGCGCGGTCCCGACGACGCGGGCGTGTGGGTCGACGAGGCCGCCGGTGTCGCCCTGGGGCACCGGCGCCTCGCGGTGCTGGACCTGTCCCCGGCCGGCGCCCAGCCGATGGTCTCCGCCGACGGGCGCTGGGTGATCGCCTACAACGGCGAGATCTACGGCCACCGCGGCCTGGCCCGCCGGCTCCGGGGCGCCGGGGTGCCGCTGCGGGGCCACTCCGACACCGAGGTGCTGGTCGAGGCGATCGCCCGCTGGGGGCTCGGGCCCACCCTGGACCGGGTGGACGGCATGTTCGCCTTCGCGTTGTGGGACCGCCGGGACCGCCGCCTCACCCTGGCCCGGGACCGGATGGGGGAGAAGCCGTGCTACGTGGGCACCCTCGGCTCGGGCGAGGTGGTCGCCGCCTCCACGCTGGACGCGCTGCGCGCCCACCCCGGCTTCGACCGGCCCGTCGACCGGGACGCCCTGGCCCTCTACTTCCGCCACAAGTACGTGCCCGCCCCCCACACCATCCACACCGGGGTGGCCAAGCTCGAGCCGGGCTGCACGCTCACGGTCACCGCCGACGGCGCCGTCGGCGCGCCGCAGCGCTACTGGAGCTTCTTCGACGTCGTCGCCCGGGGCGTCACCTTCGACGGCACCCCCGCCGAGGCCGTCGACGAGCTGGACCGGCGGCTCGGGGCCTCGGTGCGGGACCGGCTGGTGGCCGACGTGCCGGTCGGGGCGTTCCTCTCCGGTGGGATCGACAGCTCCGCCGTGGTCGCCGCCGCCTGCCGGGAGTCGCCGGTGCCGGTGCGGACCTTCACGATCGGCTCACCCGACGCCGGCTTCGACGAGTCCGCCGACGCCCGGGCCGTGGCCCGCCACCTCGGCTGTGAGCACACCGAACTGGTGGTCACCGATGCCCAGGCCCGCGCCGCGGTCGAGGACCTGGCCGGGGTGTGGGACGAGCCGTTCGGCGACTCGTCCCAGTTACCCACCCTGCTGGTCGCCCGGCTGGCCCGGGCGGAGGTCACCGTCGCGCTCTCCGGTGACGGCGGCGACGAGCTGTTCCTCGGCTACAACCGGTACCAGTGGGTGCCAGCCATCTGGGCGCGGCTCGGGCGGGTCCCGGTGCCGCTGCGGCGGGTCGCGGCCCGCCTGGGGGGCCGGGTGCGGCCGGTCTGGTGGGACCGGGCCGGGCGCCTGGTGTCGGCCCGGCGTCGTCCCCGCCAGCTGGGGCTCAAGGCCACCAAGGTGCTCGGCGTCGCCGACGCCACCTCCGCCGAGGAGGTGTTCCGCCGGGTGGTGAGCCACTGGACCGAGCCGGCCGCGCTTGTGCCCGGCGCCCGTGAGCCAGCCACGGTCCACACCGACCCCCGCCGCTGGCCGCCCACCGTCGGACTCGCCGAGCACATGGCCGCGGTGGACACCGTCACCTACCTGCCCGACGACATCCTCACCAAGGTCGACCGGGCCACCATGTCGGTCGGGCTGGAGGGGCGCATCCCGCTGCTGTCACGGGACGTGGTGGAGTTCGCCGCCGGGCTGCCGGTGCCGCTGCGGCTCCGGGACGGCCGGACCAAGTGGCCGCTGCGCCGGCTGCTGGCCCGCAGCGTCCCGCCGGAGCTGTTCGACCGGCCCAAGGCCGGCTTCGGGGTGCCGATCGACCGGTGGCTCACCGGCCCGCTGGCCGACTGGGCCGCCGGGCACCTGCACGGCCCCGCGGTCGCCGAGTTCCTCGACCCAGCGGTGGTGGGGGCGACATGGCGCTCGTTCCGCTCTGGCCGCAGCGAACTGGCCTACCGGCTCTGGGACGTCGTGATGTTCTCGGCGTGGTGGGAGCGCGCCGGTCGGCCGGGGTCGTGAGCCGGACGGCGTCGGCCGGGTCGGCGCCGATCGGGCGGTAGGGTTGGGTCGGTGAACGACTCACAGGGGCGGTGAGGCGTTGACGGAACCGAGGGTGTCGGTGGTGCTCCCCACCTACGACCGTCCCGGAATGTTGGCCGAGGCCATCCGCAGCCTCGAGCTGCAGACCCGGCGACCGGACGAGGTGATCGTCGTCGACGACGGTTCGCCGCGCCCGGTGACCGTCGCGTCCGACCTGCCGGTCCGCGTGGTCCGCCAGGAGAACGCAGGCCTTGCGGCCGCACGCAACCGTGGCGTGGACGAGTGGACCGGCGACGTCGTGTTCTTCCTCGACGACGACGTCTACCTGCCGGGCCGCATCGAACGGGCACTCGCCCATCACGCTCGGGCCGACCTCGTCTGCTGCGCGCAGGGTTCGTTCGAGGGCGCCGAACCCCCGGATCTGGCCGGGATGGAACGCCGCCGGCTGCGGGCCGACGCGGGGCGCCGGTGGAGGTCCCGGTGGCCTGCGTGGTCCGGCGCAGCACCCCGAGCTTCGGTGCGACGAGCATCCACCGTGACGCGTTCGTGCCCTTCGACGATTCCTACCGCGCCTCCCAGGACGTCGACTGGTGGCTGCGGGCCGCCGCGGCCGGCCGGAGAGTGCTCCACATCGCGGACGTGGACCTCCCCGTCCGGCGCCACACCGGTGCCCGCCACAGCAACGGTCCCCGGGCCCGCCTCAAGGCGTCGGTGCGGCTGCCCGGCGAGCACTCGGCCTTCTTCGCCCGGCACGCCGACGCCAAGGCGTTCCGCCTCAGCCGGATCTCGGTCATGGCCGGGCAGCTCGGCCACAGGAGCGACGGGGTGCGCTTCGCGGTCCTGTCGTTGCTGACGCAGCCCAGCCGTCCGGGTGTTTGGGCGCTGTGGCAGGCGGCGGCGCCGGCGCGGATGTCACCGGGACGCCGGGTGCCGACCCACGACCCGGGCCCCTGACCGGACGATCGACGCCGGCCCTGCGGCGCGCAGGTCGGTCCGTTCAGCGACGCAGCCTCCGGTCGGCGCGGCGGGGGAGCAGCGTCCGGGCCAACCGGGCCCAGTCCCGTGCCGAGGCCGGTGCGCACCGCACGGCCGCCCACGCGTGCCGGACGGCGGCCCGGGTGTTGCCCGCCGTCCGGTGGAGGTTGGCGGCGATGGCGTGGTGGTCGTGGAGGGTGCGCCGGTCCTCGGCGAGGGCCGCGGCGTGCACCGCGAGCATCCGTTCGATGGCCGCCAGCCGGGGCACGAGGTAGTGGTCGGCACCCCGACCGGCGTTCTCGTGGACCCGGACCGTCGGCTGCCCCGTGAAGGCGCACCGGGCACCCCGCCGGTCCAGCTCCATGCGGGCCCGCATGAGCAGCTCGGAGTTCTCGCCGAACCGGAACTCGGGGTCGTAGCCGCCGATGGCCTCGAACAGGTCGTTGTCGATGCTGAACGTGCCCGCCAGGGGCGTGCCCCGAGGGTAGGGCAACGGGTGCGGCTCGGCCATCACCGTCACGGCACCGGCCCGGGTGGTGCGAACCGCCCCGGCACGGACCAGCGGGGTGTCCGGGCCGTGCGCCCGGTGGAACC
>CALEDW010000053.1 GCA_937949585.1 uncultured Acidimicrobiia bacterium | reverse complement strand
GGACGTGCGCACCGACCTCACCCTGACCGGCCGGGTGGCCCAGCTGGGGCGGGGCGCGCTCACCGAGGTGTCGTCGAAGCTGCTGGCGCAGTTCGTGCAGAACCTGGAGGCCGAGCTCGTGGCCAGAGCGGTGCCGGAGGTGTCCACCCGGGAGGCGGCCCCGGCCGACGGGCCCGCCGGTCCTGGGCCCGCCCCGGTGCCGGCCCCGGGGACCGCAGGGGCGGGGACCGGGCAGCCGGGCACAGCAGCGGCGGAGACCGGGGCGCCCGGCACGGGAACGCCGGGCGGGGCCGGGGACGGGCAGGGTCGACGGCGCGACGAGCCGCCGTCGCAGGACGCGCCGGTCGGTCCCCGGCGGGTCGAGCACCCCGAGCCCGAGCCGGTGGACCTCGTCCGGGTCGGTGCCGGGCCCGTCGTGCGGCGCCTCTGGCCGCTGGCGGCCGCGCTGGTCGGGGTGTGGCTCGTCCGGCATATGGTCCGCCGGTGCCGGCACGGCTGCTCCTAGGCTGGCACAGGTGCGAGACGCCCGGGTCGTCGCCGACTCGGCGGCGCGGGTCGACGCGCCGCCGAGTCCGCCGCGTGGCACCGTACGTCGCGGCTCGCGGGGCCGGACGCAGCGGCCGGCGCCGGCTCGGGTGGCGCTGGGCATCGACCCCGGCGTGAGCCGGTGCGGGTACGGGGTTGTGGTACGGCGGGGCGGTGAGCTCGTCGCGCGGGAAGCCGGGACGTTGCGGACCCAGGCCGGGGACGACCTGGGGGTGCGGCTCAGCGCACTCGCCGAGGCCCTGGCCGCGCTCATCACGCGGCACCGGCCCGGGGTGGTGGTGGTGGAGCGGGTCCTGTTCCGCCGCAACGCCCGCACCGCGATGTCGGTCGGGCAGGCGAGCGGGGTCGCGCTCGTGGCCGCCGCCCGGGCGGGCATCCCGGTGGTGGAGGTGAGCCCGAGCGAGGTGAAGCTCGCGGTGACCGGCGACGGCGCCGCGGGCAAGGACCGGGTCCAGGCCATGGTGACCCGCCTCCTGCGGCTCCCCTCACCCCCCTCTGCCGATGCCGCCGACGCGCTCGCGCTCGCCTGCTGCCACCTGTGGCGGGCGGCGCCGGTACCGGTTGCCGAACCCGGTGACGGCCTCGCCCGCGCCGTGGCGGCGGCGCTTGCCCGGGAGGCGCGGTGATCGGGTTCGTGGCGGGGACGCTCGCCGAGGTCCGCCCGGCCGGCGACGCGGGCGGGGAGGTCACCGTGGACGTGGGGGGCGTGGGCTACCGGTGCCGAGTCCCCAGTCGCTCGCTGGCCTCCCTGCGCCCGGGGCAGGAGGTGCGCCTGCACACCCACCTGCACGCCCGGGAGGGTGCCCTCGACCTGTTCGGGTTCTGCGACCGGGCCGAACGCGACTGCTTCGAGGCCCTGCTGGGCGCAGCCGGCGTCGGGCCCCGCCTGGCCCTGGCGATCCTCTCGGTGCACGGCCCGGAGCAGCTGCGGGGCGCGGTG
This sequence comes from uncultured Acidimicrobiia bacterium, assembly GCA_937949585.1. Lineage (GTDB taxonomy): Bacteria > Actinomycetota > Acidimicrobiia > IMCC26256 > CALEDW01 > CALEDW01. The sequence goes on along the minus strand of CALEDW010000053.1, from coordinate 5,061 downwards.
GCGAGCGGCGACCGGGACGCGCTCTGTGCGGTGCCGGGGATCGGCCGGCGCACCGCCGAGCGGCTGCTCGTCGAGTTGCGGGCACGCCTCGAGCCTCCGGCCCCGGCCGAGGCAGGGCCGGATGCGGTCGCCGTGGCCGAGGCCCGCGCCGCCCTCGAGGCGCTCGGGTACCGCGCCGACGAGGTGCGTGAGCTCCTCAGCGGGCTTCCGGCCACCGACGGCGTGGAGGACGTCGTGCGGGCCGCCCTGGCGCGCCTGGCGGTGCGGGTCCGGTGAGCGCGGCGGCGCGTGAGCTGCTGGAGCCGGCGGCCGGCCCGGACGAGGCCCGGACCGAGGCGGCGTTGCGGCCCCGGAGCCTGGCCGAGTTCGTCGGGCAACCCCGCGTCGTGGAGCACCTCGAGATCCTGTTGCGGGCCGCCGCGGCGCGAGGTCAGGCCGCCGACCACCTCCTGTTCGCCGGTCCGCCGGGCCTGGGGAAGACCACCCTGGCCGGGATCGTCGCCGCCGAACTGGGCGTGGGGCTGCGCGTCACGTCGGGGCCGGCGCTGGAGCGCGCCGGCGACCTCGCCGCCATCCTCACCAACCTCGAGGACGGCGACGTGCTCTTCGTCGACGAGGTGCACCGGCTGCCCCGACCGGTGGAAGAGGTCCTGTACCCGGCGATGGAGGACTTCGCGCTCGACATCGTGATCGGCAAGGGACCGACGGCGAGGACCATCCGCATCGACCTCCCCCGCTTCACCCTCGTGGGGGCCACGACCCGCACCGGGCTCATCAGCGGACCCCTGCGGGACCGGTTCGGCTTCCTCGCCCGCCTCGACCTCTACGACCCCGTCGACCTGGCCCGGATCGTGCGGCGCGCGGCCGGGATCCTCGGGGTGCGGATCGACGAAGCCGGGGCGGTGGAGATCGCGCGACGGGCCCGGGGCACGCCCCGGGTGGCGAACCGCCTGCTGCGGCGGGTGCGGGACTGGGCCGAGGTGCGTGGCGACGGGCAGGTCGACGCCGCGGTCGCCGCCGCCGCGCTGCGCACCTTCGACGTCGACGAGCGCGGGCTCGACAAGCTCGACCGGGCGATCCTCCACGCCCTGTGCGTCACGTTCGGCGGGGGCCCGGTGGGCCTGGCCACGCTGGCGGTGGCGGTCGGTGAAGAACCGGCGACGGTGGAGGACGTCTACGAGCCGTTCCTGCTCGCCGAGGGCCTCCTGCGCCGGACGCCCCGCGGCCGGACCGCGACCCCGGCGGCCTGGGTCCACCTCGGTCTGACCCCTCCCCCGGGCGCCCATCCCGCCCCGACGCTGCCCGAAGGCTGACGGCGAGGCGCGCTAGCCTCGCCCGCCGGCCGCGGGCCGACCGTCCCGGGATGTGACATGGAAGCGATCCTCATCTACCTGGCGCTGCTGGCGGTGGCGTTCTTCCTGCTCATCGTCCGACCGCAGCGGCGGCAGCTGGCGGCCCGGCGGGCGCTCATCGACAGCCTCGTCGTCGGCGACGAGATCATCACCGCCGGGGGCATCTACGGGACGATCCGCCGCATCGAGGAGCGCACCATCGACCTCGAGGTGACCGACGGTGTCGTGCTGCGGCTGGCCCGCGAGGCGGTGAGCGCCCGGCGGGCCCGGCTCGACGAGGACGGTGACGGACCGGGCGGGCGCCGCGGCGACGACGAGGGTGACGGGCCCGACGAGGTGCCGGGGAGCGGGCCCCGGTGAACCGGCGGTACCCCTGGTACCTCGGGGTGTCGGTGGCGGTGGTGGTGCTGTCGGTGGCCGCCGTCGTGGCGGCCGGGCTCACCCCGGTGCTCGGCCTCGACCTGCAAGGGGGGGTCTCGGTGGTGCTCGCCCCGTGCCGGGTCGACCCGTCCGACCCGACCCGCTGCGCCGACCAGGGCCGCAAGCCGTCCGACGCCGCCATCGGCAAGGCGCTCGACATCATCAACAACCGGATCAACGCCCTCGGGGTCGCCGAACCGGAGGTGAGCCGGCAGGGCGACAACATCGTCATCGACCTGCCGGGGGTGCGAAACCGCGACAAGGCCCGACGCGTGGTCGGGCAGACCGCCGAGCTGCGGTTCCGTCCGGTGCTGGCCATCGTCCCCCCCGCATCGGTGGCCGGCCCCGGCGCCACCACGACGACCTCCGCCCCCACCACCACGACCACCCCCGCGACCACGGCGGCGGCGTCCACCACCGTGCCCGCCGCACCCACCACGACCACGCCCGCGACCACCACGACCACGCAGCCCTACGACCCGGCGGCGGCCCGGGCCGCGATCGCCTCCTGCGACCCCGAGCAGGTGCTCGCCCTCCCGCGGATCCCCAGCACCTCGACCGAGCGCGACCGACGCGACGCCTGTGTGGTGCTCCCCGGGCGCGACGGAGCCGAGAGCGTCCGCTACCTCCTGGGCCCGGCCGCGCTCACCGGCTCCGGCGTGCGTTCGGCACGGGCGCGCTTCCTCGGCGGCACCGACGGCTGGGTGGTGCTGCTGAAGCTCAACGGCGACGGTCGGGAGAAGTTCAACGCCCTGGCCCGGGAGTCCTACCCGAAGGAGGCCCCGCAGAACTCGGTGGCGATCGTCCTCGACTCGGTGGTGCAGTCGGCGCCGGCCTTCCGGACCGACTCGTTCGACGGCGACGTGCAGATCTCGGGTGACTTCACCGAGACCGAGGCCCGCGACCTCGCCACCGTGCTGCAGTACGGGGCCTTGCCGGTGAACCTGCGGGAACTCACCGCCCAGACCGTCTCCCCGACCCTCGGCCGGGACCAGCTCCGGGCCGGCATCGCGGCCGGGATCATCGGCCTGGCGCTGGTCGCCGCCTACATGCTCGCCTACTACCGGGTCCTGGGCCTGGTGGTGATCGTCGGCCTGCTGCTGGTGAGCGGCGCGATCTACGCCCTCGTGGCGTACCTCGGCGACCGGGTGGGGCTCACCCTCACCCTGGCCGGCGTGACCGGGCTCATCGTGTCGGTGGGCGTCACCGTGGACTCCTACGTCGTGTACTTCGAACGGCTGAAGGACGAGGTGCGCACCGGCAAGACGATCCGCTCCTCGGTCGACCGGGGGTTCACCCGCAGCTTCCGCACGATCGTCGCCGCCGATCTCGTGTCGCTCATCGGCGCGGCGATCCTGTACTTCCTGGCCATCGGGGCGGTACGGGGCTTCGCGTTCTACCTGGGCCTGGCCGCGGCGCTCGACCTGGCCGTCTCGTACTTCTTCATGCACCCGCTCGTGTACCTCATGGTCCGCAACCGGGGCCTGGTGACCGCGTCCCGGGTCGGGATCGCGGCCGGTCTCGACGCCCGGGGGGCCACCGCCTGATGCCGCACCCCGACGGCCGCCGCCACACCCTCCGGGACCTCTACCACGAGGACACCCACTTCGACTTCATGGGCCGGATGTGGCGCTGGGCGGTGGTCTCGGCCGTCCTCATCGTCGCCGGTGTGCTCGGCTTCGCGGTGCGGGGTGGACTCAACCTGGGCATCGACTTCACCGGCGGCACCGCGTGGCAGGTCACGATGGCCGACGGGTCGCCCAGCTCCGGTGCGGTCCGCCAGCGCCTCGCCCCGCTCGGGCTCGCCGACGCCAAGATCCTGGTGGTGGGCGGTGACTCGCTGCGGGTCCAGGCCTCAGAGCTGCCCCGGGCGGAGCAGGAGCGGGTCACCCGGGTGCTGGCCGACTACGCAGGGGTGGAGGTCACCCAGGTGAGCGTGAGCGAGGTGTCGCCCACCTGGGGCGGCACCGTGAGCTCGAAAGCGCTCCAGGCCCTGGTGGTGTTCTTCGTGGTGGTGGCGGCCTACCTGTCGTTCCGGTTCGAGTGGAAGATGGCCATCGCCGCGCTGGCCGCGGTGGTGCACGACATCTTCGTCACCGTCGGCGTGTACGCGGTGTTCGGCTTCGAGGTCGCGCCGGCCACCGTGATCGCCTTCCTCACCATCCTCGGCTTCTCGCTGTACGACACCGTCGTGGTGTTCGACCGGGTCGACGAGAACACGCCGCTGCTGGCCACCGAACGCGACCTCACCTACCGCGACATGGTGAACCGGTCGCTCAACCAGGTGCTGGTGCGATCGCTCAACACGTCGCTCGTCGCCGTGCTGCCGGTGCTGGCGATCCTGGTGGTCGGCAGCGGCCTGTTCGGGGCGGTGAGCCTGCGCGACTTCGGGATCGCGCTGCTGGTCGGCCTGCTCATCGGGACCTACTCGTCGATCTTCGTCGCCACCCCGCTGCTGGCGCTGATGAAGGAGCGTGAGCCCCGCTACCGGGCCGTCCGGGAGCGGGTCGCCTCCCGGGCCGGACGGGTGGCGACGGCCGGGGGGCCCGGGAGCGGGGTGGCCGGGGCGCCGGGGAGCGAGGTAGCCGGGGCGGGCGGCGTCGCCGGGCCCGAACCGGCCCGGGAGCCCGCCGGCGTCCCGGCCGGTGTGGTCCGCACCTCGGGCGCAGGCGCCGCGGTCATCACCCCGCGGCCCCGGCGGCAGCGCCGCCGGAAGCGGCACTGAGCCCGCGCCGCGGGCGCGCCGAGGCACGCGCGATGATCCGGGGCGAGCGAGCGTCGAGACCGGGAGCAGCACGACCGTGGTGAACGTCGGAGACCGGATCGCGGTGGCCGCGGCCAAGGGTGCCCCCGCCCGGCACGGCACCGTCGTGGAGCAGGTGGGCCGGATGCTCGTCGTCGACTGGGACGACGGGCGCCGCTCGGGGTTCATCCCGGCGCCGGGGGCGGTGAGCGTGCAGCGTCCGACGGGCGGCGCGGCGCCCACCGCCGGGGCCCGGCGCGGCCGTGCCGCGGCGGCCGGGGCGTCGGGGCGGCGCCGTACCCGGCGCGCCTGACGGCCCGACCGACGGCCCCCGGCGCACCCGGGGTCGGCCCGGCGCACGCGACAATGGGCGGGTGAGCACCGCCGAGGCGTCCCGGCCGGCCCGCCCCGCCACGCTGGAGCGCCGCTCGGTGCTGCCCTGGCGGCGCCAGCACGTCGACGTGGCCCTGGCGCCGGTCGTCCGCGCCTATCGGCAGCGGCACCGCCGGGCCGACACCTCCCTCATCGAGCGGGCCTACACCCTGG
>CALEDW010000052.1 GCA_937949585.1 uncultured Acidimicrobiia bacterium | reverse complement strand
TCCTGGTACAGACGCTCGAAGCGCTCGGCGACACGGTCCCAACCCAGACGGAGTTCCGCGTCGGCGCGCGCCGCGGCGCCGAGGGCGGCGCGACGGGCGGTGTCTTGCAGCAGTCCGGTGATCGCCGTTCCCAGCGCGTCGACGTCCCCTTCGGCGACGAGCTCCACCGTTTCGCCGTCGCGACCGATGTCGGGGATGCCACCAACGCGACTGGCCACCACCGCCGTACCGCTGGCGAAACCTTCGAGAAACACGTTGGGCAGCCCGTCGACATTGCCGCCGGGGCCATGCACGGACGGTACGGCGACGATGTCGGCGGCGCTGTAGAGTTCGGGAAGATCGGCGTGCGACACCGCGCCGACGAGGTGCACACTGTCGGCAACACCACTTTCCGTCGCCGCGCGCAGCAGGTCGTCGTGCAATGGCCCATCCCCGGCGATGAGCAGCTGCGCGTCGGCGGGCAGCATCGCCACCGCGTCGATCAGCACGTCGAAGCCCTTGCGGGGCACGAGCCGGCTCACCCCCACCACCGTGGGCCGGTCGGGGTGGAGCCCGAACCGGCGGCGCAGCGTGGCCCGCACCGACGGGTCGGGACAGGGGGTGAACCGCTCGACGTCGACCCCGGGCGGCACGACGAGCCCCGGGAGGTCAGGGCACAGGCGGCGGGCCTGGACGGCGGGGTAGCTCCCGGCGGCCAGGACGCCGGCGGCGTGGCGCAGGACCCGGCGCACCAGCGCCCGTGTTCCGGGCAGGTGGGCGGGGACGGTGACCTCCGCGCCGTGCAGCACCACCACGTACGGACGGCCGCCCAGCTGCGGCCCGACGAGACCCAGGGGCAGCACCGGGTCGAGGAACACGACATCGGCGCCGACCTCGCCCGCCAGCGCCTCGATCCGACGGTGCAACGCCGGGGTCGGCCACTGGATCGCCCCACCGTGGCGCACCACCCGGAAGGCCTGCGCGGCGTCGAAGGCCGCGGCGCCCGGCTGCTCGCCGGTGAGCACCGTCACCTGGTCCGGAGGGAGGCGCCGCCACAGCTCGTAGAGGTAGGACTGGATGCCGCCCACCTTGGGCGGGAAGTCGTTGGTGACCAGCAGCGACGGCACGGCCCGGCGATGCTACGGCCCGCCCGTTCGGCGATCAGGGACGTGCTGTGGTGCCGCCCGTCCTGCGGTCGAGGTCGAACGGGATCGCCGGGCGGGCGTCGTGCCCCCGACGTCCCGACCCCGACGACCGGCCCGGTCCGACCGGCACGGTCCCGTCGGCGACGCACGCATCAGGTGCCCGGCTCGGGTTCGGGCAGCTCCTCCCACGCCCGGGCCGGGGTCCGCAGGCCCCGCAGGCGCGGGTCGACGCCCGCCCAGAGCAGCGCGAGTCCGGCGACGGCCGCCACCGCCCCGCCCGCGAACGCACCCCGGTAGCCGGCGAGCGCGGCGACACCCCCGAGCATGGCGGCACCGAGGCCCTGGGAAAGGTCGAAGAACGCCGAGACGGTCCCCACGACCGAGGCCCGCTGCTGCTCGGCCACCCCCACCAGCGCCAGGGTGAGCATCGACGGGTAGAGCAGCGACATGCCGAGCGCGAACACGACCGTGCCGGTGAACAGCCCTCCCGTGGAGGCCACCCCGGCGAGCACCGCCATGCCCGCCCCGCCGAAGGCCAGGGCCCCGGTCCCGGCCCACTGGGGACCCAGCCGGTCGGGCAGGCGGGCCCCGAGGATCCGGATGGCCAGGATCAGCCCGCCGTAGAGGAGGAACACCCCGTCGGCACGCCCGAGACCGAGATCGTCGACGTACAGCGGCACGAACGCCACGAACGCCGCCAGTCCGCACATCCCGAGGAACAGCACCACCCCTGGGAGCAGTGCCCGGCGGTGCAGCAGCGGGGGCGCCGGGCCGGGCGGGCGGGATCCGGCCGGCAGGGTGTCGACGGTCGCCACGCCGAGGACCGCAGCGGCGAACGCCAGCACTGCGGCCACCCCCCACACCCACCCGTACCCGCCGGCGCTCAGGGTGCGCTCACCGATCAAGGGACCGAACCCGAGCCCGCCGTAGACGGCCACCGACCAGTAGGAGATGGCCTCGCCCCGCCGGTGGGACGGGGCGAGGTCGGCGACCATCGTGCCCGCCCCCACGAAGAAGGCGGCCTCACCCACCCCGCCGGCGAACCGCACGGCCACCAGGGCGGGCAGGGTCGTGGCGGCGAGGTGGGCCAGGGTCGTGGCGCCCACGACGAGCGCCCCGCCGATCACCAGCACCCGGCGCCCGAGGCGGTCGCCGAGCCGCCCCGCGAACGGGCGCAGCAGCACCGCCCCCACCGCGAACGCCCCGACGGCAACCCCGACCGCCGGCGACCCGCCGCCGAGGCGGCGCTCGACGTAGCGGGGCACGACCGGCAGCAGCACCCCGAGGGCGAGGAAGTACAAGGTGGCGGCGCCGGTGAGCAGCACGAACTGCCCCGACCACAGGCGCGCCCCGCCCGCCGCGCCGCCGGCGGCGGGGCTCACCCCGCAACCCGCAGCGCGTCGTCGAACGGAGCCCGATCGGCGACGAGGGAGCGCAGGCGCATCACCAACCGGGGCTGGTCGAAGCCGACGGCACCGACGAGCCGGCCGGACCGGCCGAACGCGACGACGAACCTGCGGTCCTGGAGGCGGCCGGCCACCACCTCGGACCGGTCCGCGCCGGGGAGGTGGCCGACGACCTGGATCTTGGTGTCGTACTGGTCGGACCACACGAACGGCACCGGCGCGAACGGCTCGGCCGCCTCCGGCCCGGCGAGCAGGGCCGCGGCGGCGTGGGTGCCCTGCTCCACGGCGTTCGTCCAGTGCTCGATGCGCATGGGCGTCCCGTCGAAGCGGGGGTTCGGCCAGCGGGCCACGTCCCCGGCGGCCACCACCCCCGGGGCGGCGTGGCAGGTGGCGTCGCACACCACCCCGTCGTCGAGCGCCAGCCCCGACCCGACGAGCCACCCGGTGTTCGGCTCCACCCCGATCGCCACCACCAGCACGTCGGCGTCCACCACGCCGCCTCCGGCGAGACGTACCCGCTCCACCCGCCGGTCGCCCTCGACGGCCTCGACCCGCACCCCGCAGCGCAGGTCGACGCCGTGGTCACGGTGCAGGGCGGCGAGCACCTCACCGATGCGGGGACCGAGCCCGCGCACCATCGGGGCCTCGAGGGCCTCCAGCACCGTGACCGCCAAGCCCCGCCTCCGGCAGGTGGCGGCCACCTCGGCGCCGATGAACCCGCCGCCGATCACGCACACCCGCGGCCCTCGCTCGAGCTCGGCCGCCAGCGCGAGCGCGTCGTCGAGGGTGCGCAGCACGTGAATCCCTGCGACGGCGGGCAGGCCGGGCAGGCGGCGGGGCCGGGCGCCGGTGGCGATCACCAGCCCGTCGAAGCGGAGGCGGGTGCCGTCGGCGAGCGTCACCTGCCGGGCCCCGACGTCGAGGGCGGTG
>CALEDW010000051.1 GCA_937949585.1 uncultured Acidimicrobiia bacterium | reverse complement strand
CGACGCACCGGGCGCACCGGGACCGGTCCCGGGAAAAGGCCCAGCCCGGCGTCGACGCGTCGCGGGGCAGGACACGACGCGGACGCCGGGCTGGTAGGCCAGCGGACGCACGATCCGTCGCGCGCCCACTGACGCTGGGCGGGCTCCCCGGATGGGGGGATCTCCGAGGGAGCGCTGTCAACCTACCGGTCGGTGACGCCGCCGGGCGGGCAACGTGACCGATATCACCCTATCCGGTGTCCGGCCCGCCGTCTCGTCGGCCGGTTCGGCCGGGCTCACGGGCAGGGGACCCGGGGGGCGCGCCGAGGCGGGAGCCAGCTGCGGGCCAGGGCGGCCACGGTCTGACTGGTGGCGAAGGTGTTGATCCCGGCGAGGTCGGCGGGGCCGGCGATGCGCCCGTCCGGCTGCTGCTGGGACCGGAGCCAGGCCGTGGGCGACCGGTAGGGCAGACCCGACAGGCGGGGGGCGACCCGGTCGCGCCAGCACGAGCGGTGCGCCTGGTACCCCGCGGCGGTGATCGCCAGGACTGCCTGGGCGGTGGAGTTCGGGTCGGCCTGCCCGAACGCCCGCCACGCCCCGCCGGAGCCCTGTCGGTGGGCGAGGAAGCGGAGGCCCGCCACGACCGACGGGTCCGACGAACCCGCCCCCGCGGCGATCAGCGCCTGGATCGCGAACCCGGTGGTGTCGACGTCGGGATCGCCGACGTCGGGACGACCCGTGTAGCTCCAACCCCCGTCCGATCGTTGGGCGGCCCGGATGCGCTCGACGGTGCTGGGTGGGACCGGCCGTTGCGCCACCCGCAGGGCCATGACCGCGAAGGTCGTGGCGTTGAAGGTGCCGTACGAGCCGTCGGGGCGCCGCCCGGCGTCGAGACGGGCGAGCAGGTCGACCCGGTTCCCGTCGGCGTCGGGGTCGAAGGCCCGCAGGTTCGCGTTGATCGGGCCCCCGACGAGCAGGATGAGCTTGGCCGCCTGCCCGGCGGTGATCGGGCCTTCGGCGAAGTCACCGGCCCAGTGCAGTGCCGAGCGCCCGTTGGTGCGGACGGCGGCGATCGCGCCCCGGGCGGCCCGATGATCCCAGGGCCCGCCGGGCTGACCGGCGACGGCGAGGGCCAAGGCGGCGTCGGGGGTCTCGAACCCTGCGAACCTGGCCAACTCGAAGCCACCGTCGGGCTGCTGCACGGAGGCGAGCCAGTCCCGGGCCCGGAGGATCGCCGGTTCGGGGGCGGCCGGGGCCGGTCCCGCCCCGATGGCGAGCGTCAACGCCACTGCGACGACGCCCACGGCCACGGGGCGGGCACCGGTCCACGGTCGGCCCGGTCGGGCGGTGCTCACGGGCAGGCGACCCGGGGCAGGCGCACCGGCGGCAGCCAGGTGCGGGCGAGGGCGGCCACGGTCTGACTGGTGGCGAACGTGTTCACCCCCCATGCGTCGGCCGGGCTGGCGATCCGGCCGTCGGGTTGCTGTTGGGCCCGCAGCCACCGCAACGGGTTCGGGTACGGGTCGCCGGACCGCTCCGGGGCCGCGGCGTCCCGCCAGCAGCGCTTCGCCGGGTTGTGGCCCGCCGCGGTGATCGCCAGGACGGCCTGGGCGGTCGAGTTCGGGTCGTCGTTCCCGAATGACTGCCAGGCCCCGGTGGAGGCCTGGTGCGCGAGGGCGAGGAACCGCAGGCCGTCGCTCACCTCCGGGTCGGAGGGACCGGCGCCGGCGGCGACGAGGGCCTGGATCGCGTAGCCGGTGGTGTCGACGTCGGCGTAGCTGCCCGACGGGTCGCCGGCGAAGTTCCAGCCCCCACCGGTCTCCTGGGCGTCGCGGATGGCCTGCACGGTGAGCGCCGGGACACCCTGGCCGACGGCGCGCTTGGCCAGCACCGCGAACAGCGTGGCGTTGAACGACCCGTACCAGCCGGTGACGGGGTTGAACCCGGCGTCGACGGCGGCCACCAGGTCCACCGCGACGGCGTCGCCGTCGGGGTCGAACGCGCTCGGGTCGAGGCCGGTCGGGCCGGCCACGAGCAGGATGAGCTTGGCCGCCTGCCCCGCGCTGATGGGGCCTTCGGCGAAGTCGCCGGCCCAGTCGAGGGCGGAGCGGCCGCCGGTCTGCACCGCGGCCACGGCGGCGAGCGCCGCGGCGGTGCTCCAGCGCCGCTTGGGCTGACCGGCGACGGCGAGGGCCAAGGCGGCGTCGGGGGTCTCGAAGCCGGGGAACCCGGCCACCTCGAAGCCGCCGTCGGGCTGTTGCTGGGTGACGAGCCAGTTCCTGGCCTGCGTGACCCGGTTCGGGGGGAAGGCACCCGCCGGAGCGGACACCAGGATGGCAAGGGCGCACGCGAGCGCGAACGCGCCCCGACGCCGACCACGGATGCGTGACATGGGTTGAACCTCCGTCGGCCCCACTCCACGAGGGCCGTGCTCAGACCGCCGTGGCGGTCACGGACACGGCACCGGTGTCCCGGCACCGACGCGGGTACCGGGGTCCGGTGGAGCCCGGCGGGCGATCTGGCTCGCGCCGGCGGCGCACACAGTTGCGGGTCAGCGTCGGATTCTCACCGACTTCCCCCGAACCGGGCTCGGGCGGGAGGCTAGGCGCCGACGGTGCCGGTCCGTCAAGCCGAGCGGCGCCGTGCCGCACCGACGCCGACCCGCAGCGCCACCGCCCCGAGGCCGAGGGCGGCGAGGGCCACGACGAGTGCGGCGGCCGCCGCCGTTCGGGCCGAGGCGTCCCGACCGGCGGTCGTCGCCGGGGACCGGTCGGTGTGGTCCGGCCCGGCGGCCAGCCGCAGCTCGGGGGCCGGGAAGTCCGGCTCGGGTCCGCCCGGCGGCACCGGCTCGATCCAGCGCACCACCTCGCCGTCGGCGTACGTCTGCAGCGCGGCGAACACGAGCCGTCCCCGTTGCGGGAGCGGACCGGCGCTCACCGCGAAGCGCTGGAAGCCACCCGGTGGGATCGGTCCGCCCTCCCAGGTGATCCGGTCGATCACCTCCCGCCGCCCGGCACCGGTCCCGATCGGGCGGCGGCCGACCGTGACCGTCCAGCCCGGGGTCGGTTCGGTGAGCACCGTGGTGATGGGGTGCCGGTCGGGGAACACGACCTCCACCCCGACGGTGCCGACCTCGTCTCGCTCGTTGGGCACCTCGAAGGCGAACGTCGCGAACCCGCCGCCGTCGACGCTCGGGGGGACCACCGTGACGTGTGCGCCCGCCATCCTCGGGCCGACCACCGTGGCGAGCGCCACGACGAGGGTCACCAGCATCGCCGGGGTCGATCGGGTGTGCCGCCGCGTCGGCCGGGGCGGGCCCGCTCGGGGCCGGGTCATGCCGCGTGGCGGTGGTCGGCGGTGCCGGCGACGCCGACCGCCGGGGTCGGGAGCCGCAGGCGCGTCGCGGTGGTGACCACGATCCCGGTGCCCAGGCCGAGCGACGCCACGACCGTGGTCCGGGCCAGCCCCGTCGGCAGCATGGTCGGCACCTGGGAGCGGGTGAGCGCGGTGATCCCGGCCAGACCCCCGGCCAAGAGCACGAAGATCCCGGCCACGAGCGCGGCCGGGACCGCACCCCAGGGGTTGCGCCACAGCCCCCGGATCGCGGCGACGGCGACGCCGATCCCCACGAAGGAGTACACGGTGGCCCCGAGGCGGGACGGCACGGGAGCGGTCGAGAAGCGCCAGGCCCCCACCACGTGCAGGCCTTCGGCGGCGGCGGCGAGGCCGAGCGCCACCGCCACCACCACCGGCCAGGCCCGGGTGCGCCCGGCGGTCGCGACCCCGACGGCGAGGAGCACCGCCGCTCCTAGGGCCCGCCACGGCGAGGGCCCCGGGATCCACCGCACGTCGCCGGTGAGGTCCACCCGGCCCACACCCTGGACCCGGAGCGGGATGGCGAACCCCTCGATCACGACGTGCGGCCGGCCCGGGTCGGCGCGCACCGCAGGCGGGGGCCGTTCGTCCATCCAGTGCGCCCGGTGGTCGTGCCAGCGCCAGCGGTCGCCCTGGGAACGGCGGTGCCAGTCGGGTGGGGCGGCGGCGTCGAAGTCGGTCGGGACCACGGCGGGCGGGATCGAACTGCGGTTGAGGTACGTGGCGGGGGACCGCCGGTTCTCCCACACGCCCCGACGGGTGATCCGCAGGTAGGGCTCGCCCTCGTAGCCGAGGACCACCACGGTCCTCGAGGTGCGGTTCGTGAGCTCGATCCGGTCGCCGAGCTCGAGGACCCGGACCCGGATGCCCGGCACCGGCGGGTGCAGGCCCGTGAGGTCGGTGCGGTAGTTCGTCGGCTGGGGACCACCGAGACCGTGTGCCCCGGCCGGAGCGGCGGTGAGGAGCACGACGGCGGCGGCGGTGACGATGACGATCGCGGCGCCGACGGCCGCCGTCGGCCCGAGCCGGAGGAGCCGCTTCACCCCACCCGCTCGTCGGCGGCGTCGTCGAGGCCGCACACGAGGTCCCGTCGGGCCCGGGCCACCCGGGAGCGGATCGTGCCGACCGGCACGCGGCACACCGCTGCGGCTTCCTCGTAGCTGGTGCCCACCACCTGGGTGAGCACGAAGGCGAGCCGCCGGTCGGGGTCGAGGCGCGCCAGGAGGTCGTCGAGGGCGACGCGCTCCCCGGGGTCGACCCCGCCCCCGGAGCGTGGCAGCTCCTCGATGCGGAACTGCAACCGCCGTCGACGGGTTCGACGCCGGACGGCGTCGACCCAGGTGCGGTGCGCGATCCCGAGCAACCAGGTCCGGGCCGAGGCGTCACCACGGAAGCGTGGCAGTGCCCGCAACGCCCGTTCGAAGGCCTCTTGGGTCAGCTCGTCGGCCTCGGCCGGGCCGTCGAGGTGGGCGAGGAAGCGCCACACGTCGGCCTGGCTGCGACGCACCGCCGCGGCGAGCGCCTCCCGGTCGCCGTCCCGCCCGCGGACCCACAACCGGGTGAGGTCGTCCACGTCGGCCACGCTATCGGGAGCCTCCGACCGCCGCCGAGTCGGGAACCTTCGGGCCCCCCCGGACGACACAAGTGCCATGACACGACGCCGCTCGCTCTGTGAGCACGTGCAGGAAGCGGTCTCGGCCGCGCTCGACGGGGAGGACCCCGGACGGGTGGACGTCGACGGTCACCTGGCGACGTGCGCGTCGTGCGCCGCGTTCGCCCGCCGGGCCGAACAACTCCACCGAGAGCTGCGGCTCCGCGAAGCCGAGTCGGTGCCGGATCTCAGCGCGGCCATCCTGGCGTCCGGCACCGGCACCGGCAGGGCCCGGTCCGGTCGGTTGCCGTCGACCGTCGTGGCCTCGCCGACGAGCCTGCGGTGGCTCCTGGCGCTCGTGGGCGTCGCCCAGCTCGTCGCGTCGATCCCGGGGCTCGTCTTCGGCGAAGATGGCGGCATGCAGGTGCACGCGGCCCGGCACCTCGGCTCGTTCGGGGCGGCCCTCGGGATCGGCTTCCTCGTCGCGGCCCTGCGACCGGAACGAGCGGTGGGGATCGTGCCGGTGGTGGCCGCCCTCGGGCTGCTGCTTGCCTCGACCGCGCTCGTGGACGTGGCCGGCCGCAACGTCGCGCCGGCCGGCGAGACCCTCCACCTCGCCGAGCTGGTCGGGGTGGGGCTCACCTGGGCGGTGGCCCGGTCGGGGCGCGGCGGCACCCTCGCCCTGGCATGACGAATGGGTCCCGTCGCCGGTGGTGCGGCCCGGGTGTCGTCCTGGCGGTGATCGCGCTCACCTCGCTGGCGGGTACGGTCCCGGCGGGTGCCCACGCCCAGCTCCAGGGCAGCGACCCGGTCCCCGACGCCCGTCTCGCCCGCGCCCCGGACGCGGTGACGCTGCGGTTCGACGAACCGGTGGAGGCCGGACTCGGGGCGGTCCGCCTCTTCGACGGACGGGGGCGCCCGCTGCGGGTCGGGGCACCGCGGCCGGCAGGCGGCGGCGCGGTGCTGCGAGCCCCGATCGACCCGCTGCCCGACGGCCTCTACGTCGTGAGCTGGCGGGTCACCTCCGCCGACGGGCACCCCGTGCGGGGTGCGTTCGTGTTCGGGGTGGGATCCGCGCCCACCACCTCCTCCGAGGCCCGCTCCCTGCTCGAACGGGTGCTCGCCTCGTCGCGGGGCGACCTCGGGGTCGGGGTGGCCGTGGTGGGGGTCCGTGCGTTCGGCTTCGCTGCGACGTTGGTGCTGACCGGGGCCCTCGTCGGGCTGGGCTCCTGGTGGCCGCACGGCCGCGACGACCGTCGGGCCCGGCGCGTGGTGGGCGTGGCCCTCGCCGTCGCCGCCGGGAGCGGGGTGGCGGCGTTCGTGCTCCACGGTCCGTACGTCACCGGGCTCGGCCCGGAGCGGATCGCCGACCCGTCGTTGTGGCGTGACGTCGGCGGGACCCGTACCGGGGCGGCCATGCTCGCCCGCCTCGTCGTGCTCGCGTACCTGGCCGGGCTGGGACGGGTGCTGCTGCCCCGGCGGGGACCGGCGGCCGAGCACCCGCTGCCGCTGTGGTGGCCGGCCGCGACCGGGCTGGGGCTGGTGGCCCTCGCCACCACGTGGGGCCTGGGCGGCCACGCCGCCACCGGTGCCTGGGGTCCGGTCGCGCTCGTCGTCGACGCCGCCCACGTCCTGGCGGCCGGGGTCTGGCTGGGGGGCCTGGTGCTCCTCGTCGCCGCGGCGCTCCCCGGTGCCCCACCGAAGGTACTCGTCGAGGTCCTGCCCCGGTGGTCGAACCTCGCCCTCGGCGCGGTGGCGGTGCTCGTGACCACCGGCGTCGCGCAGTCGGTCCGCCAGGTCGGGGCCGTGCGCGACCTGACCGGCAGCGATTACGGGCGCCTGCTCCTCGTGAAGATCGTCGTCGTCCTCGCCGTCGTCGTGGTGGCCGCCCTCAGCCGCGACCTGGTCGACCGGCGCTGGCGAGCACCTCGGGGGGCCGTATCGGTGCCCGAGGCGGCCGGGGTGGCCGTCGCCGGACGCCCGGCATTCGGTTCGGCCCCCGGGCCGGGGCCGAACCGGCCGGCCGCGCCCGAGGTGGCCGTGGCCGACGACCTCGGCGCGCGTCGGGCCCTGCGCCGGTCGGTGCTCGCCGAGACGGTGGCGCTCGGTGTGATCGTGCTGGTGACCGCACTGCTCACGAACGTCGCCCCACCCCGCAGCGCGGCGGGCGGACCGTTCTTCGAGACGCTACGGGCCGACCCCTTGCGCATCGACGTGACGATGAGTCCCGGACGGCCCGGTCCCAACGAGGTGCACCTCTACGCGTTCACGGGCAACGGCCTGCCCACCGACGTGCTGGACATGTCGGCCGAGCTGTCGCGTCCGGCCGACGGGATCGAGCCGATCCGGATCCCGCTGCTCCGGGCCGGGCCCGGGCACTACCTCTCGAGCGGGTTCACCGTCCCGTTCGCCGGCGACTGGACGTTGCGGGTCGGGGCCCTGGCCGGTCCCACCCGTCGGGTGACGGCCGAGACGACGGTGCCGGTGCGGTGAGCGATCACACCCGGCTCGCGAACCCGTTCTTCGCCCTCCTGGCGCTGCTGTGCGCGGGACTCGTCGCCGCGCTGCTGCTGCTGGCGTTGGCGGCCGGTGCCACGACATGGGGGCGGCGTGCCCTCGACCGGGTGCTCGAGGAGCTGGCCCCACGGGCGGTGCCGCTGGCGGCGCTCGTCGCCACCGTCGCCACGGCCGGCAGCCTCTACTACTCCGAGGTCGTCGGGTTCACCCCCTGCGTGCTGTGCTGGTACCAGCGGATCTGCATGTACCCGCTGGCGGCGATCCTGTGGATCGGGGCGGTCCGCCGGGACGCGGGTGTGGCCTGGTACGCGGCGCCGTTCTGCGTCGCCGGTCCGGCGGTGTCCACCTACCACGTGCTCGTCGAGCAGTGGCCGAGCCTCGGCGGCGGCCTGTCCTGCTCGGCGGAGGCGCCGTGCACCGTGCCGTGGTTCACCGAGTTCGGGTTCGTGACCCTGGCCTGGATGGCACTGTTCGGGTTCCTGGCCGTCGGGTCGCTGCTGGTGGTGGCGGCCCGACCCCGCCCCTCGGGGCGCGCGGCCGGATCGGGCGTCGTGCCCGGCCGCGGTGCCACCGTCGAGCGACGCAGCGAGGAGGTTTCCAGCGTATGAGCAGGACGAGACGGGCCCGGGCCGCGTCGCAGCGGGCCGACGCCACGAGCCGGTTCTGGCTCGTCGTGGCCGGGGTGATCGTCGTGGTCGGGGTGGTCGCGGTCGCCATCGCCGGCCGCGATTCCCAGAGCGGCGCCGGTACCGAGATCGGGGCCTCGGTCCGGGTGTCCGGTGATCCCCTGCCCCCGTACTCCGCCGGCGGTGACGACCCTGCGGTCGGGCAGGTGGCACCGTCGCTGTCGGGGCGGTCGCCGACCGACGAGCCGGTGCGCATCGCCCCCCGGCGTGGGAGGCCCATGCTGCTGGTGTTCCTCGCCCACTGGTGCCCGCACTGCCAGGCCGAGGTCCCCCGGTTGGTGGCACTGTCCGAGCAAGGGATCTTCGAAGGCGTGGAGGTGGCGGCGGTCACGACCGGCACCCTCCGGGGGCGTGACAACTTCCCGCCTTCGGCCTGGCTCAAGCGCGAACGCTGGAGGTACCCCGTGCTGGCCGACACGGCGGCCGCGACCGCCGCCAAGGCGTACGGACTGAGCGGATACCCGTTCATCGTGTTCATCGACGACGAGGGGAAGGTGGCCGGCCGGACCAGCGGCGAGGTCCCGGCCCCCGAGATGGCGGCGGCGATCGAACGGCTGAAGCGGGGTGAGTCCCTCACCGCGCCGGGTGGCGGTCCCTCCTCACCCGCCGGTGGCTGACGCGGCCGACGCCGGCTCCCGGCACGCGGGGCAGCGGCCGAGCAGGTCGAGGCGATGACCCTCGACGACGAACCCACGCCGGCGTGCCCTCCCGGCCGCCGCCGCCACCGCCGCTTCCAGCTCGGCCGAGGCGTGGAGGTCCTCGACGGCACCGCAGGCGGTGCAGACGAGGTGGTGGTGGTGACCCGTGAGGTCCTCGGCCAGCTCGAAGCGGGCGAAGTCGTCGCCGGTGACGATGCGATGCACGACCCCGGCGGTCTCGAGCACCACCAGGTTCCGGTACGTCGAGGAGACGGCGAGATCCGGTGCTTGCGCCGAGATCTCGGCGATCGTGACCGGGCGGGTGGCCGCCGCCAGCACCTCCACCAGTCGGCGCCGGCGCGGGGTGAAGCGCACCTGCTGCTCGTCCAGGCGGCGGCGCACGGCCCGCTCGATCTCCTCGGCGCGCCCGGGGCCCATCGGCGGGGAGCGTAGTGGGCGCCACCGGGGATGCCGGCGGGGGGACGCCGTTGCCGATGTTCCCGTTGGAGGCCGTGCTCCTGCCCGACGCGGCGTTGCGGCTCCGGGTGTTCGAGCCGCGCTACCGGGCGATGCTGCGCGACTGCCTCGCCGCCGACCGCCGGTTCGGCGTGGTGCTCGTCGCCCGCGGCTCCGAGGTCGGCGGGGGCGACGAGCGCCACCCGGTCGGCACCCTCGCCGAGGTCGGCGAGGCCGTGGTGGACCCCGACGGCCGGGCCCGGATCGTGGTGGTCGGGATCGAGCGCCTCGTGGTGCGACGCTGGCTGGCCGAGGTTCCCTACCCCCGGGCGCTGGTGGGCCTCTGGCCCGATCCCCCCGACCCCCCGGCGGGCGGGCCGACGGACCGGCTCGATGCCGTGGCGAGGCGGGCCCGGCGGGTCCGGGCGCTGGCGGCCGAGCTCGGCGCGGGGGTGGCCGTCACCGGACCGCCGGTCGGCGGGGTGGCCGCAGGCCGGGCCGCGTACCGGATCGCGGCCTCGGTGCCCCTGGGCCCGCACGACCGCCAGCGCTGCCTTGAGGCGCCCGACGCCGCCCGCCGCCTCGAGGTGCTCGAGGAGGCGCTCACCGACCTGGAGGCGGCCCTCGGCCACCGGCTCACCCCCGGCTGACACCGGCGTCGCCGGTGCTCACGCCGTGCGGCTTCGGGAGGGGTCTCGCTAGCCTGCGCCGGATGACGAACGACGAGACGCCCCCCGGGGGAACCGACCCCGCGGTCGCCCGGGCCCGACTCGTCCGGGAGAAGGAACGGGTCGAGGCCCTCATCGCCGAGGTGCGCGCCGAGCTCGACGCCGAGCGCGACGCCGGGACCGCCGAGCTGGCCCACGTCGACCAGCACCCCGCCGACGACGCCAGCGACACCTTCGAACGGGAGAAGGACCTGTCGATCCTGGAGTCCCTCGAACGGGAGCTCGCCGAGATCGAGGCCGCGATACGCAGGATCGAGGACGGGACGTACGGGATCGACGAGCAGACCGGGGAGCCGATCGCGCCCGAGCGGCTGGAGGCGATGCCGACGGCCCGGACCAACGTGCCGCACCCGCCGGGGCGGCCGGAGCAGGAGGAACGCTGATGCCCTTCGCCCTCGACGCGCTCGGCCGGTGGGTCGCCGGGCCGGACTTCAAGGTCGACGCGGAACGGACCATCGCGTACGCCGAGGCGACGAACGACCCGATCCCCGCCCACCGCGACGGGACGCTGGCGCCGCCGGTGTTCGCCGTCGTGCCCATCTGGGACACGCTGACCGCGGCCATGGCCCAGGTCACCCCGCCCGAGGCGCTGGCCTTCGTGGTGCACGGCGAGCAGGACATGCACTTCCACCGCCCGATCCGGCCGGGGATGCTGCTGCGTTCGGAGGCCGCGCCGGTGGGCGTGCACGTCAAGCCCAACGGCACCACCGTGGTCGTGAAGGTGCGCACCGTCGACGAGACCGGCGACCCGGTGGTGGAGCAGTACATGACCTCGTTCTTCCGCGGGATCGCCGACGGCGAGAGCGCCGGGGAGGAGGCGCCCCCGCACAAGCTCACCGCCGAGGTGCGGGCGGGCGAGCCGGTGGCGACGGTCGCCCAGGCGATCGACGCCGACCAGACGTTCCGCTACGCCAAGGCGTCCGGGGACAACATGCCGATCCACCTCGACGAGGAGTTCGCCCGCAACGTCGGGCTGCCCGGCATCATCGTGCACGGGCTGTGCACGATGGCGTTCACGTCGTGGGCCGTCGTGACCTCCGTCGCCGACGGTGACTCCACCCGCCTCGCCCGGCTCGCGGTGCGGTTCGCCCGTCCCGTGCTCCCCGGCCAGACGATCACCACCACGATCTGGGCCGCCGGGGAGCGGGACGGCCGGGCCGGCTACGGCTTCGAGACCCGCAACCCCGACGGCGACGTGGTCGTCAAGGACGGGCTCGCGGAGGTGCGGCCGTCGCCACGGTGACGGTTCGGCTCTTCGCCGCCGCCCGGGAGGCCGCCAGCTGCTCGCGGCTCCGGGTGGAGGCCGGGGACCTCGACGAGGCGCTGCGCCGCCTCCGGGACCGGTTCGGCCCGCAGTTCGCCGCGGTGCTCGCCGGGTGCCGGGTGTGGCTCAACGGGGACGAGCCCGCGGGGGGAGGGGCGACCCCGCTCGCCGACGGCGACGAGCTGGCGGTCCTGCCCCCGGTGAGCGGCGGTAGCCTCGGGGCCCTATGACCGGGGACGACCGGCACCGGCGCCGCCTCGACCGGATCCTCGACCCCGCCTACGTCGCCGACGTCGCCGCCCTCCCCCTCGAAGAGCTGCGGCGCCGCCACCGTGAGTGCCGGGAGGTCGAGACCGAGATCTCCTACGTGCGCCGGCTCGCGCAGGCCCGCCTCGAGATCCTCGGGGCCGAGCGGGAGCGCCGCCGCCGGGGCGACGACCTGCACAGCCTCGTCGAGACCCTCGGGCGGATCCTGGCCGACGACCATCCCCGTTCGGGTCCCGGCTCGGCGCGGCTGCCCGACCCGCTGGCCCCGGCCCCCGACATCCCGTGGCGGCGCGGCCTGGAGCACCTGGTGTCGGATGCCACCCTCGCCCGGCTCCCCACGCTGAGCGACGCCGAGCTGGACCGGATCACCGCCGACCTCACCGAGCTCGAACGGGAGGTGTCCGAGACCCGGCGGGAGCTGCACCGGGTCGCCGGCGTGCTGGAACGGGAAGTCGGCGTGCGGGTGGCGGCCGAGCTGCGCTGAGGTGGCCGGGCCCCCCGCAGAGATCGAGCAGCGCCTGCGCGACCTGGGGGAGTTCATCCGCGAGCAACGCCGCAGCACGCAGCTCTCGCTGCGCAAACTCGCCGCCCGGGCCGGGGTCTCCAACCCCTACCTCTCCCAGATCGAACGCGGGCTGCGGAAGCCGTCGGCCGAGATCCTGCAGGCCATCGCCCGGGCCCTGCAGATCTCCGCGGAGACCCTCTACGTGCGGGCCGGGATCCTCGACCGGGCCCCCGAGGCCCCGGGCACCGAGCAGGCCATCCTCGCCGATGCGACCCTGGGTGAGCATCAGAAACAGGTCCTCCTCGAGGTGTACCGGTCGCTCCGGCGGACCGGGTCCGGCCCCGCGGCGGGACCCGACGCGGTCCCGCCGCAGGGATCCGCCGGCGGGGCGCGGGGGTAGGATCGCCCACCGCCATGCCGACGCCCCGGGTCGCGATCCTGTCCATCCACACCTCCCCGCTCGCGCAGCCCGGCGCCGGCGACGGCGGCGGCATGAACGTGTACGTGCGGGCCCTGGCCTCCGCGCTGGCCCGCGCCGGTGTGGCCTGCGACGTCCTCACCCGGGCCGACGCCCCCGGCCTGCCCCGGGTCGTCCAGCTCGAGCCGGGGGTGCGCGTCGTGCACCTCGGCGTCGGTCCGCCCCGGCCCCTGCCCCGAGGGGAGCTGGCCGCGCTCGCCGACGAGCTCGCGCGGTCGGTGGCCGAAGGGTGCTGCGTCGACCCGAGTCGCTACGACCTGCTGCACGCCAACTACTGGATCTCCTGCGCGGTGGCGCACCGGCTCAAGCACGAGCTCGACCTGCCGATGGTCGCCACCTTCCACACGCTCGCCCGCGTCAAGGCCGAGGCCGGCATCGACGACGACCCCGCCGGCCGCGATCGCGTGGAGGGGGAGATGGTGCGCTGCGCCGACCTCATGTGTGCCTCCACCGAGGGGGAGCAGGCGCAGCTGGCGGCGCTCTACGGTGCGGACGCGCAGCGCATCGAGGTCGTGCCCCCGGGGGTCGACCACCGGGTGTTCACCCCCGCCGCTCCGGCGGCGCGCGCCGAGCTCCGGCGCGGCCTCGGGCTCGACGACGGGCCCGTGCTGTGCTTCGTGGGGCGCATCCAACCGCTCAAGGGCCCGGAGCTGGCCGTGCGGGTGCTCGCCGAGCTCGAGGAGCACCCCGACGCCCACCTGCTCGTCGTGGGCGGGCCGAGCGGACCCGACGGGGCCCGGTACCGGCGCGAGGTCGCCGCGCTGGCCGTCGGCCTGGGCGTGTCCGACCGGGTGCGGTTCGTCCCTCCCCAGCCGCACCGCCGCCTCGCCGACCTCTACCGGGCCGCCGACGTGTGCCTGGTGCCCAGCCGCAGCGAGTCGTTCGGGCTCGTCGCCCTCGAGGCGGCGGCGTGCGGCACGCCGGTGGTGGCCGCCGCCGTCGGTGGGCTGCGCTCGCTGGTGGTCGACGGCGAGACCGGGT
>CALEDW010000050.1 GCA_937949585.1 uncultured Acidimicrobiia bacterium | reverse complement strand
CGGGCGGCGCGAGCTGCGCCGGGTGCGCCTCGGCGGGCCGGTGTCCGCCGCCGACCCTCGGGAGGACCCCGAGGTGCGGCTGGCGCTGCTGCGCCTCGCCCGGATCCGGGCGCTGCCCGGGACGGTGGTCGTCGCCGACCTGCTCGGCGGGACGATCCGGCGGGCGGCGGTCGACGCCGGGACCTGCGACGAGGCCGCGGCATGGCTCGACGACCGGCTCGCCCGGGCCCGGGAGCGAGCCGATCCCGAACGCGCCGAGCCGGGGGCCGACTGCGTCGGCTGCGGCTTCTACTCCGGCTGCCCCGCCCACCCCGGAGGCGCCAACGCCACGCGCCGGTCGGGCGACATCCGGCCCGGGGTGCTCGTCCTCAGCCCCAGCGACTGGGAGGACTGGCTCACCTGCCGACGGCGCTTCCGGAACCGCCGGCTGCTGCGCGTCCCCGAGAGCGACACCTCCGCGGCGACGACACTGGGGCTCGCCGCACACGAGGTGCTGCGCGCCCTGCACACCGCGGGCGCCTGCACCGACGCGCCCGGCGCCGACGCCCTCGCCGCGGCGTGGCCGGGGGTCGACCCGGCGGCGCTGGCACGGGTGGTGGCGGCCCACCAGGCCCGCTGCCCCTCGGGCCGGGCCGTCGCGCTCGGTCACGAGGTGACGCTGGCCCGGATGCACCGCCAACCCGGCCACCCGCCGTTCCTGGCCACGGCCCGCGTCGACGCGCTCTGGCTCCACCCCGGCGTCCTGGAGGTCCGGGACTACAAGACGGGCCGGGTGCCCGAGTCGGTCCGCGACGATCCCGCCGCCCGCCTGGCGGCCTGGGTCGCCGCGCCGACGGCCCGGGCACGCCACGCGGCGCTGCGGGTCACCTACGAGGCCCTCGGTGCCGGTGGTGGCGACCCGGATCCGTTCGACGTCGACGACGACGACCTCGAGACCGTCGAGGCTGAGCTCTGCCGGCTCGCCGCCGACATCCGCGCCGAGAACGCCTTCACCGGGATCGCAGACCCCGAGTGCTGCCGGTGGTGCGGCTACCGGTCGGTCTGCCCCGACCGCCCGCTGGGCGTCCCGGTCGACGGGCCCTCGTGGCCGGCGCCGCCCGCCGGCGGTCCGACCGGCACCGACGGTGCCGGCGCGGGCGCCACCGACCGGTACGCTTCGCCGCCACCATGAGCCCGCCGCACACCGTCGACGAACGGACCCCGGTGCTGGTCGGGGTCGGGCAGGTCACCCAACGCGTCGAGGACCCGGCCGGCGGCGCCGAGCCCGTCGAGCTGCTCGCACGAGCGGCGCGGGCCGCCGCCGACGACACCGGAACCGGCGACCGGCTGCTGCGCGCCGTCGAGGTCGCGGTGGTGGTGGAGCTGATGTCCTGGCGCTACCCGAACCCCGCGGCCGCCCTGGCCCGTCGCCTGCGGATCAGCCCCCGCCGGACCGTCACCACCACCGTGGGCGGCAACTCACCGCAGATGGCCCTCGGGCGCATCGCGGCGGCCATCGCCGCCGGGAACGCCGAGGTGGCGCTGCTCGGCGGCGTCGAGTGCATGCACACGCGCTGGCGGGCACGGCGGGTCGAGCCGAAGGTCCACCTGCGCTGGGAGCTGTCCGACGATCCCCCCGCCGACGAGGTGTGGGGCGACGCCCGGCCGGGGACGAACGCCTACGAGATGGCCCACATGGCGCTCGCCCCGGTGCACGTGTACCCCCTGTTCGAGACCGCGGTGCGCCACGCCGAGCGCCGGGACCGCGAGACGCACCTGCGGGTGGTGTCGCGCCTGTGGGCCCGGTTCGCGGCGGTCGCCGCCGAGAACCCCCACGCCTGGACCCGCACCGCCTGGACCCCGGACGAGATCGCCACCCCCGGCCCCGACAACCGGCTCGTCGCGGTGCCGTACACGAAGCGGATGTGCGCCAACCTCGACGTCGACCAGGCCGCGGCGCTGCTGTGCTGCTCGTACGGCGCGGCCCGCCGGGCGGGGGTGCCGCAGGACCGGATGGTGTTCCCGCTGGCGGTGGCCGAGGCGCACGACCGCTGGTGGTTCAGCGAGCGGTGGTCGCTGGCCGACTCCCCCGCGATCGCCGCCGCCGGGCGGGCGGCACTGGAGGCGGCGGGCCACCACCTCGACGACGTGGCCCGCTTCGACCTCTACTCGTGCTTCCCCTCGGCGGTGCAGGTGGCCTGCCGGGCATTGGGGATCGACCTCGCCGACCCCCGCCCGCTCACCGTCACCGGCGGGCTGGCCTTCGCCGGCGGCCCGGGGAACAACTACGCGACCCATGCGGTGGCCCGGAGGGTGGACGCCTGCCGAGCGGACCCCGGCTCGGTCGGGCTGGTGAGCGCGCTGGGCTGGTACCTCACGAAGCACGCGCTGGCCTGCTACTCGACGAGCCCACCCGTCGGTGGGTTCCGACACGTCACCGACCTGCAACCAGCCCTGGACGCCGGACCGGGCCGGTCGGTGGCCGTCGGCTACCACGGTGAGGCCACCGTCGAGGCCACCACGGTGATCGTGGACCGGGACGGCGCCCCGACGAACGCGATCGTGGCCGCGCTGGTGCCCGACGGGCGCCGGGTGCTGGCAAC
Organism: uncultured Acidimicrobiia bacterium; assembly: GCA_937949585.1. GTDB lineage: Bacteria > Actinomycetota > Acidimicrobiia > IMCC26256 > CALEDW01 > CALEDW01. Next base: position 2,974 of record CALEDW010000050.1, on the reverse strand, counting down.
GACCACCGACGCGGGGTTGATGGAGGCGCTGATGGGAGCGGCGTGGGAAGGCCGGACCGTGCGGCTGCGATCCGAGGGGGAGCACACCCGCCTCGACGAGCTCGGGGTGGAGGCCCGCTGAGCCGGCGCCTTCCGACCGTGCCGGTGGCACCCGGGGCGGCGATCCCCCCGGTCGGGCGGGGCCGGGCGATGTGGTGGGGCCTGAGCCGCCGCTGCGCCCGGTGCGGGACCGGCGGCCTGTTCCGGGGCTGGTTCCGCATGGCTGACGACTGCCCGGGCTGCGGGCTGCACTTCGAGCGCGAACCGGGCTACTGGGCCGGGGCGCTGGCGGTCAACATCATCTGCGTCGCCGGGCTGTTCGCCGTCGTGTTCGTGGCGCTGCTCGCCGCCACCGTCCCCGACGTCCCACTGTGGATCCTGGCCGTGGTGGTGCCGATCGCGACGCTCGGCCCACTGGTGTGGTACCCGTTCTCGAAGACGGTCTGGGTGGCGATCGACCGCGCCTTCCTCCAGCGCCTCGACCCCAACGAGCGCCTCGACGAGCAGATCTGAACCGCGCGCTCAGCCCCGCAGGTCGATGCGGAGGGTGAGGACCCCGTCGGAGAACTCCCAGGTCGCGTCGCCGATCATGGCGAAGTCCTGGAAGTCGAGTTGGGCCTGGCGCACGAAGCGTTCCCGTTCGGGCCCGGCGACGGGTGGCAGCGGGCGGCGCCGGACGGCGTCGGCCCGTTCGCGGAACCGGGCCAGCATGGCGTCGACGTCGAGCGAGTCCCCGCCTGCCACCGGCCCGAGGCTAGCGGGGTCCCGCAGGCCCGTCGCGTGAGGGTCGAGAGGAGGAGCGGCCCCGGCCGCCGGACGCGGCGACGAGGACCCGGGGCCGCCCGGCGAGATCGGGGTGCAGCTCGACCCGCTCGTAGGCGAGGCGCCGGGCCAGCGCCGCCGCGTCCTCGGCCCGCTCCGCGGCGACCTCCAGCACCACGGTTCCCGGACGCGAGAGCCACCGGGACGCGTCGGTGAGGATCTCGGCGACGGCCTCCATCCCGGTCGGTCCGCTCACCAGCGCCTCGACCGGTTCCCAGTCACGCACCTCCGGCGGCAGCGCCGCGAACTCGTCCTCGCGCACGTACGGCGGGTTCGAGACGACGAGGTGCACCCGCCCGGCCAGCGCCGCGGGCAGCGCCGCGAACCAGGACCCGGCTGCCAGGCGCACGCGCACCGCAGCGCCGCCGCTGCCGGCGAGGTTGGCCCGGGCCACCGCCAGGGCGTCCGCGGAGACGTCGGTGGCCCACACCTGCACGTCGGGCAGCGCCGCGGCGAGCGCGAGCGCGACCGCGCCGCTCCCGGTGCCCAAGTCGCACACCACCGCCTCGGGGGTGGTGGTCGCCCACGGGTCGGGGCGGCCCACCCGCAGGCCCAGACGGGCGGCCTCGGCGATCGCGACCTCGGCGAGCACCTCGGTCTCGGGACGGGGAATGAGCACCCGGCGGTCGACCAGCACGTCGATCCCCCGAAAGGCCCACGATCCCAACACGTACTGGAGCGGCTCACCGGCCCGGCGCCGCCGCACCAGCGCCTCGAGCGCGTCCGCCGCCCGGGGCGTGGCCGGCTCGTCGGCGGCGGCGTGCAGCGCGGCGGCGTCGAGCCCGGCGACCTCCTCGAGCTCCCGGCGGGCCTCCACCACCGGGTCGCCCACCCCGGCCTCGGCAAGGCTCCCCGTGGCGGCCGAGAGCAGGTCCCTCCACGTCGGGCCGCGGCTCAGACGGCGGCTCCTTCCCGAAGCCGCCGGGCCCGCTCCTCGGCGACGAGCGCGTCGACGATCGGGTCGAGATCGCCGGCCAGCACTCGGTCGAGCGCGTGCAGCGTGAGTCCGATGCGGTGGTCGGTGACCCGGTTCTCCTTGAAGTTGTAGGTCCGGACCTTCTCGGCCCGGCCCCCGCCCCGCACCTGGGCCCGGCGGGCGTCGGCCATCTCCCGGGCCTGTCGGCGGCGCTGCTGCTCGGCGAGGCGGGCCCGCAGGATGCGCAGCGCCCGCTCCTTGTTCTGGTGCTGGCTCTTGGAGTCCTGGCAGGTGACCGTGAGGCCGGTCGGCCGGTGCGTGATCCGCACCGCGGAGTCGGTGGTGTTCACCGACTGCCCTCCCGGCCCGGTGGCCCGGAACACGTCGACGTCGAGGTCGCCGGGCCTCACGACCACCTCCTGCTCGTCGGCCTCGGGCAGCACGGCCACGGTCGCGGTGCTGGTGTGGATGCGGCCCTGGTGCTCGGTGGCCGGGACCCGTTGGACCCGGTGGGGCCCGGCCTCGTGGCACAGCCGGGTCCAGGCATCGGGTCCCTTCACGACGAAGGTCACCTCCCGCACGCCCCCCTGCTCGGACGGGGCGACCTCGAGGGTCTCGGTCTCCCAACCGCTCCGCTCGGCGTAGCGCTGGTACATCCGCCACAGGTCGGCCGCCCAGAGGTTCGCCTCCTCCCCGCCCTCGGCACCCCGGATCTCCACGATCACCGGGCGTCCGGCGTGCCGGTCGGGCGGGGTGAGGAGCTCGGCGAGACGCTGCTCGATCCGCTGCGCCCGCGCCGCCTTCTCGCCGATCTCGGCGTCGAGCCAGGCCCGCATCTCCGGGTCGCGTTCGGCGGCGAGCAGCTCCCGGGCCTCCGCCAGCTCCGCCGCCACCCGGTGCCGTTCGCGCAGCACCTCGAGCAGGTCGCGCAGATCGGCGGCCCGGCGGGCGGCGGCCGCGGCCTGGGCGTGGGCCCCGCGGGCATACAGGTCCGAAACCTGCTCCTCCGCGGCGGCGAGCTCCGCCTCGAGCTGCTCCACGCGGCGGCGGCCGGCGTCGTCGTGACCTGGCACCCGGCCAAGGTACCGGTGCGTCATCGACCGAGGAGCAGCTCCAGGATCCGCCCGGCGACCCCGGGCGCGGCGGCGGTGACCAGCCGGGCCGTGATCGGTGGCCCCTCACCCCGGCCGGCCTCGG
>CALEDW010000049.1 GCA_937949585.1 uncultured Acidimicrobiia bacterium | reverse complement strand
GATGGCCCGCAGCGTCGGCCTCCCCGCCCGGGTGGTGGTCGGCTTCACCGCCGGGACGTGGGACCCGGCCTCAGGGACACTGGTGGTTCGGGGCCGGGACGCGCACGCATGGACCGAGATCTGGCTCGACGGGGAGGGCTGGGTGGCCTTCGAACCGACCCCCGCCGGCGACGCACCGGGGCAGGCCGATCCCGCGCTCGGGGCCCCGGCCGCCCCCGCCGCCGGCACCCCGACCACCACCGCCGCCGTCCCCACCACGCAACCGGGCCCGGGCACACCGACGCCTCCGCCATCGGCGGGCGGCGCGCCCGACGGCGGCCCGGTCCCTGCCGAGAGCGATGCACCGCCCGGTCTGGGCACCCGGAGCCGCCCGACCCTCCTGCTCGCCGCCGCCGCCGGCACCGCGGCCCTGGGAACCGCGGGCGCCCGTCGAGGGGCCCGCGCCCTGCGCCGACGGCGGCGCCGTCGCGCCCCCGACCCGGCTGCCGCCGTCGCCGGCGCCTACGCCGATGCGCTCGAGCTGATCGAGTCCCGCGGCCTGCCCGTCACCGCCGGGACCACACCCCACGGGCTGGCCTGCGCCGTCACCGAACGGACCACTGCGGCCGGCGAGGCGTTCGGGCGGCTGGCCGACCGCTACACGCGGGTCGTCTACGGGCCGGCCCCGGCCACCCCCGACGACGCCCGGGCGGCCTGGGAGCACCACCGGTCGCTGCGGCGGGCGTTGCGCGGCCGCCTCGACGGCCGACGGAGAAGGATCAGGCGTCGTCGCGCCGCCAGCGCTGGCGCCAGCGCTCTGCCATCCCCCCGCAGAACTGCCTGAACGACCCCCCCGGAAGGGACCGGGTCACCTGCTCCAGACCGGCTCGGCCCAGCTTCCGCACGTTGCGCTCGATCACCAGCAGGCTGACGAGCATGGCGAGGAACCCGGCCACGCCCAGCGGCAGCATCCGCCAGAACGTGACGAGCATGAGCGCCAGGCCGCCCACGAACCCGACCAACGCCCACTTGATGCTGCGCGCCGCGTGACGGTACAGGGTCGTCTCCGACACCTGCTGCACGAGCGCCGGGTCGGTGGCGGTGAGGTTCGCCTCGATCTCCCGAAGGATCCGCTGCTCTTCCGGGGAAAGCGGCATCACCTCATCTTCGCGCACGCCTCACGGCTCCTCCAACGCGCCGACGGGCACCGGCGCCCCGCCCGCCCGGGCGGAGGCGTAGGCCGCCTCCACGATCTCGTGCGCAACCATCGCCACCGTCACGTCGGGCCAGCCCCGGGCCGCTTCGCCGTGATCGGCGAGCGCGTCGAGGAACGCCTTGGCCGGTTCGGCGTAGAGGGCGAGCGGCTTGGCGAGGACCTCCGGGACGCTGAGGCGGCTCACCCACTCCGGCGGGTCGGCGACCAGCGTCTCGGTGCCGCCCGCCCGCTGCACCTCGATCGGCCCCAGGTGGTCGTCGTCGGTGGAGCAGACGGCGTGCTCGCAGAACACCTCGACGCGCCTGGTCGAGGGCCGGCTCGTGACCTGATGCCACACGCTGGTGAGCGTCGCCTCGCACGACGGGAAGTGCAGGAGGACCGTCGCGACGTCCTCGATCCCCGCATACCCGGCCACGGCGCGCACCGAGGCACTCACCCACTCCGGGTCGGCCCCGGCGATCCAGCGCAGCACGTCGACGTCGTGGATGGAGTGCTCGAGCAGCGTCCCCCCGCCCGCCCGACCCACGTCCTTCCGCCACGTCGAGCCGTAGATCCCCTGGATCGGGAAGTACTGGTCGTCGCGGAACGTGACGGCGAGGAGACGGCCCTCACGCCCCGAGGCCGCCAGCTCGGCGAGGCGCGCGAACACCGGGGCGTGGCGGAGCACGAGCCCCACCTGGTGGGGCACCTCACCCAGCAGCGCCGCGACCTCCCGGGCCTGGGCCGCGGTCGGCGCCAGCGGCTTCTCGCAGAACACGGCCCGGCGCTGCGCCACCGCGGCGCGCACCACCTCGAGGTGCGCCGCGGTCCAGGTGCAGACCCACACCGCGTCCACGGCCCCGACGAGGGACCGCACGTCGTCGTGGACCACCGCGCCGGGGTGGTGGCGCGCCAGCGCCTCGGCCCGCGGCCGGGAGTCGTCGTGCGTGGCGACCACCGCGGCGTCGACGAGCCCGGCCTTGCGCAGCTGCGCGAGCGCGAAGGAGTGCACGGTGCCGATGTGGCCGCATCCGACGATCCCGACCCGGATCACGGCACGCCGGGATCGCCCGTGAGGGCACCGCTGCGGGTCGTGACGACGAGGCGGTCGGGCCGGTCCCCGCGGATCTCGTAGCGGTAGGCCCGGGCCTCGTCCGGACCCCAGCGGTGGCGGAGCCAATCGGCGAGCGGCTCCCGCACCCAGGGTGCGCAGACCGTGAGCAGCTCGTCCCGCTCGGTCGGCGGCGCGAAGCGCACCGCGTCGACGATCCCGTCGGGGTCCGCGGCCCGCAGGCTCCCCGCCCACGCCAGGGCGCGGTACACCTCGCAGTGGAGATCCCAGCCGAGGTCGGCGGCGTGGGCCTCCACCCGGTACAGGGGCCCCTCCCAGGCCGTGACCGCCAGCCCGGTCTCTTCCGCCACCTCCCGGGTGAGACCGGAGAGCAGGTCCCGGTCACCGGCGTCGATAACCCCTCCGGGGGTGCTCCAGTCGATGTGCCCCCCCCGGCGCCGGTTGCGGACCAGGAGCAGCGCGCCGTGGTGCTCGAGCACCCCGCCGGCGACCCGCCAGCGGCGCCGCCGCGCATCCCGCTCGGTCACCCCCCCAGTCTGGCACCTACCCTGGCCGGGTCGTGGACGAGCACCGCCCGCCCGACCCCGGCGGCTTCGACACCGGCCCGGGGCCCTCGCGCCTCGCCTTCGCCCTCGCCTACGCAGGGGTCGTGGCGGCAGGGATCCTCGGCGGGGTGATCGGCTGGGGGTACGCGTCGGTGGGCTGCGAGGGTGCCTGCACGGTCCCACTCGTCGGCGGCGCCCTCGTCGGGGCGGCGGTCGCGTCGCTGGGGGTCGGGGTCGTGGCGGTACTGGCCTTGCGGGCGATGGCGGAGTGGCGGCGGCCCCGCCCGGGCCGGGACGGACCGGGGGGGCTCAGCGCGCGAAGGTGAGGCGGCGGAAGGCCTCGGCATGGCGGACGCCGACGGACCGGCCGGCCTCCTCGGCACGCTCGCTCAGGAACGTCCGGAACCACGGGCCGGTCGTGGCGAGCTGGCTCGCGTGCCGGAACAGCGCCTCGATCTTCGTGTCGAGGTACCCGGTCACATCCACCCAGCAGTTGGGCTCGAGGGTCCCGGACAGGTACACGGCCTGCACCTGGTGGGGCGCCAGCCCGGCGGCGAGCTGCTCCGGGAAGTAGTGCGGGTTCCCGGCCGCCGGGGCCACGGCGTCGAGGGCGGCCCAGCCGGTGATCCGGTGGTCGCGGTGGTTGAAGTAGGTGTCGCCGAAGAACACCGCCGTCGGGTCGGGGCACAGCAGCACGTCGGGCCGGAGCCGGCGGACGTGCCCGCAGATGAGCCGGCGCAGCTCGTCGTCGTCGGCCAGCTCCCCGTCCGGACGGGTCCCGTGGGTGACCGAGGCGATCCCGAGCACGGCCGCGGCGTCCTCCGTCTCGGCGCGCCGGCGCGCGGCCAGCTCGTCGGGGTCTGTGGCCGGGTCCTCGGAGCCCTTGTCGCCCCGGGTCGTGACCAGCAGGTGCACCTCGCAACCGGCGCCGGCCCAGCGGGCGATCGTCGCCCCGGCGGAGATCTCCGGGTCGTCGGGATGCGCGTAGACGGCCAGCGCCCGCACCGGCACATCGTCGCTCAGCACCCCCGCCACGCTAGCCCCGGTCCCGACGCGTTCAGCCCGCCCGGCGGGCTTGGCGGACGGCGAGCTCGCGCACCGCGGCGTCGGGTGCGCCGGGCAGCGGTGCGCTCACCTGCACCACGAACAGACGGGCGCCCCGGGTGAACGCCACCTCGTCGACGCGCACCGGCCCGGTGAACGCATCGGCGACCCAGCGGCGGGCCCGGGCGCCGGCAGGTTCGGGGACGGCCACCTCGACGACCGCCCGGGCACCCGGGCCGGCCCCGGGCACCGCCAGGGCTCGGTCCGCGCCCTCGGATCCGGCGAACTCGAGCACCCAGACGGTGTGCAGCTCCACCGCCCCGGCGCCGCCCACCGGGCGTCGCCAGGCGCGCCCGTAGCCGCGCCGGAACCCGGCTTCGATCCACGCCTCGGCGACCTCGGGGCCGAGCACCTCCCGCAGCGCCCCGGCCCCGAACGGCCCCACGAGGCCCTCGGGGATGCGGTCGGCGACGAAACCGGCCGGAGGTTCGTCGACGGTGAGCGCGGCGAGGTCGGCCGGCACCGGGACCGGATCACCGGTCGGTGCGGGAACGGACCCGCCCGTCGGGGCCGGGGCCGTCGGGGCCGGGGCCGTCGGGGCGACGGTGGGCCGCGGGCGGCGGGGCGAGGTCGGGTCGACGGCCCGCTCCCCGCCCGGCCCGCAGGCGGCGGGGCCGGCGCCCATCCCGACGAGCAGCGCCACGCCCGCGGCGAGGGACCGGACCCTCACCGGGCCGTCCCGCTCCGGCGGGTGTGCCGGGCGATGTCGTCGATCACCTTCCGGCCCGGCCGGTCGCTCACGGCCCGCCCCTCACCGCCGGGGCCGGATGAGGCCCTCCTGGATCACCGTGACGACGAGGTCGCCGTCCTCGGTGAAGATGTGACCCTCGGCGATCCCCCGCGCCCCGTGGGCCGAGGGGCTGCTCTGGTGGTACAGGAGCCAGCGGTCGGCCCGGAACGGGCGGTGGAACCACATCGCATGGTCGAGGCTGGCGACCATGAACCGGTCCTCCCAGAACGACGGGCCGTGGGGCAACAGCGCGGTGTCGAGGATCGTCAGGTCCGAGGCGTACGCCACCACGCACACGTGCAGGAGCGGATCGTCCGGCAGGGTCCCGTTCGCCCGGATCCACACGTCCTGGCGAGGAGGTCGGGGGGCCGGATCGAGCCAGCTCGGGGTCTCGGTGGGGCGGGAGTCGATGGGGCGCTCCCGGGTGAGCCACTCCACCACGGGCGGCGAGAACCGGTCGAGGTACGGGGTCACCCGCTCCTGGAACGTCGGGAGCTCCTCCGGCCGGGGCACGGCCGGCATGGGGTCCTGATGCTCCGGGCCGTCCTCGGCGACGTGGAAGCTCGCAGCGAGGTTGAAGATCGCCCGGCCGTGCTGGATGGCCACGACCCGGCGGGTGGTGAAGCTCCGGCCGTCGCGGATGCGGTCCACCTCGTAGACGATCGGGACCGAGGGGTCACCGGGGCGCAGGAAGTAGGCGTGGAGGGAGTGCACGCGCCGATCGACGGCCTCGACCGTGCGCCCGGCGGCGACGAGGGCCTGGCCGGCGACCTGACCGCCGAACACCCGTTGGCGGTCCTCTTTCGGCGACACCCCCCGGAACAGGTTCACCTCGAGCGGTTCGAGGTCGAGGAGCGCGATGAGGTCGTCGAGCGCCGTGCCCATCGCGGCCGACGCTACCCGGCACCCGGACCCGCCGGCGGCCCCACCCCCCGTCAGCCGAAGAAGACCGCGGCCTCCTCCAGCAGCGACGGCGGCACCGTCCGCAGCTCCGCGACCGCCGCCCCCAGCGGCACCCGCACGACGTCGCCGCAGCGCAACGCGACCATCGTGCCGAAGTCCCGGTCGGCGATCGCATCCACCGCGGCGAGCCCGAAGCGGGTGGCGAGCACCCGGTCGTAGGCGGTCGGCGTCCCGCCCCGGAGCACGTGACCGAGGATCGTCACCCGGGCGTCGTAGCCGGTCCGGGCCCGGATCTCGTCGGTCACCTGCGCCCCGATCCCGCCCAGGCGCACGTGGCCGAACTCGTCGCGCTCGCCCGACAGCGTCGCCATCGTCCCCGCCTTCGGCGTGGCCCCCTCGGCCACCACCACGATGGAGAACCCCGCGCCGCGGGCGTGGCGGCGTCGCAGCTGCTCGCAGACCTCGTCGATGTCGAAGGGTCGCTCGGGCACCAGGATCACATCCGCGCCCGAGGCCATCCCGGCCGTGACCGCGATCCAGCCCGCGTGGCGTCCCATCACCTCGACCACCATCACCCGGTCGTGGCTCTCGGCGGTGGTGTGCAGGCGGTCGAGGGCATCGGTGGCGGTCTGCACCGCGGTGTGGAACCCGAAGGTCACCTCCGTGGCCGACAGGTCGTTGTCGATCGTCTTGGGGACGCCGACCACGGCGACGCCGGCCTCGGCGAGCCGGGCGGCCACCCCGAGGGTGTCCTCGCCGCCGATCGCGACCAGCGCGTCGACGCCCACCTCGGTGAGCGCCGCCCGGCACCGCTCCACGCCGTCGGGCTCCTTCAGTGGGTTGGTGCGCGACGACCCGAGGATCGTGCCGCCCCGGGGCAGGATGCCCCGGGTGCCGGCCACGGTGAGCTCGACGTACTGCCGCTCCAGGACCCCGCGCCACCCGTACCGGAACCCCAGGACCTCCCAGCCGTGCCCGTCGACGGCCTTGCGGACCACGGCACGGATCACCGCGTTCAGACCCGGACAGTCGCCACCCCCGGTGAGCATCCCGATCCTCACGACCGACCTCCTCGCTCGCCTGCCGCCGTTGCACTGCGCGTCTGCCATGATGGCGGGCCGGCGAGGTCGGGGGAGGCGCGCGGTGGCGGTGGTGCTGGCGATCGACGCAGGGACCACCGGGGTGCGCACCGTCGCCGTCGACGAGGCCGGACGGCCCGGGCCTTTGGCCTACCGCGAATTCCCGCAGCACTTCCCGCGGCCCGGGTGGGTGGAGCACGACCCCGAGGAGATCTGGGCCGCGACCGCGGCCACCCTGGCCGAGGTGGCCGCGGCGGTGCGCGACCGGGGTGAAGCGGTGGCGGCGGTGGGGATCACCAACCAGCGGGAGACCACCGTGGCCTGGGACCGCCGCACGGGCCGGCCCCGGCACCCGGCGGTGGTGTGGCAGGACCGGCGCACCGCCGGTCGCTGCGAGGAGCTGCGCGCCGCCGGCGCCGAGCCCGAGATCCGTGCACGGACCGGGCTCGTGCTCGACCCGTACTTCTCGGCCACGAAGATGGAGTGGCTCCTCGGCGACGGCGGGGTCGCGCTCGACGCCGACCTGGCGCTCGGCACGGTGGACAGCTGGCTGGTGTGGCGCCTCAGCGGCGGCCGGGCGCACGTGACCGATCCGTCGAACGCGAGCCGGACGATGCTCTACGACCTGCGCGCCGGCGGCTGGTCGGACGAGCTCTGCTCCCGCTTCGGGATCCCCCGGCGCGCCCTGGCCGAGATCGTGCCCTCGTCGGGGACCCTCGCCCGGACCGACCCACGGGCCGCCGCCGGCCTGGAGGTCCCGGTGGCGGGGATCCTCGGCGACCAGCAGGCCGCGCTGCTCGGACAGGCCTGCCTTCGGCCGGGGATGGCGAAGAACACCTACGGGACGGGCTCGTTCGTGCTGGTGAACCTCGGCACGGGGCCGCCGGTGGTCACCGAGGGGCTCCTCACCACCGTGGCCTGGGACCTCGGGGAGGGTCCGGTCTTCGCGATGGAGGGCTCGATCTTCATCACCGGCGCCGCGGTGCAGTGGCTGCGGGACGGGCTGGGGATCATCACCGAGGCGGCCGAGACGGCCCCGCTCGCCGAGCAGGTGCCCGACAGCGCCGGCGTCGTGGTGGTACCGGCGTTCGCCGGCCTCGGCGCGCCGTACTGGGACCCGTGGGCCCGGGGCGGGATCTTCGGTCTCACCCGGGGGACCGGCCGGGCGCACCTCGCCCGGGCGGTGATCGAGTCGATGGCGCACCAGACCGCCGACGTGGTGGAGG
>CALEDW010000048.1 GCA_937949585.1 uncultured Acidimicrobiia bacterium | reverse complement strand
GCCGGCGGCGACCCACCAGTCGCCGCCGGCGGTGGCGCCGGCGGGACGGAACGTCACCCGCCGGGCCCGCGACCGGGCGGTGACCTCGGCGACCGCCGCATCACCGGCGGGCAGCACCAGCACGGCGTCGGGTTCCTGGTGCAGGCAGACCCGCGCCTTGGCCGCCGCGTAGGCGGCGAAGTCCCCGTGCCAGTCGAGGTGGTCGGGCGCCAGGTTCGCGAACACCGCCACCCGGGGGCGGAACGCCGGGGTGGTGGCGTGGAGCTGGAAGGATGAGACCTCGAGGACGAGCAGTTCGGGCATCTCCTCCAACAGCGCCAGCGCCGGCGGGCCGAGGTTCCCGCCTACGGCCACCCGGCGCCCGTCGGCCCGCAGCAGCGCCGCGACGAGCGTGGTGATCGTCGACTTGCCGTTGGTCCCGGTGACGGCGACGACCGGCACCCCCCGGTCCCGCGCCGCCTCGACGGCGAGATCGACGTCGCCCCGGACGGTCACCCCGGCACGCCGGGCCGCCGGGAACACCGGGTGCGCGGCGCGGACCCCGGGGCTGGGGACGACGAGATCCACGCCGCGCACGAGGCGGTCCCAGTCCTCCGGTCCCGGTGGCGGCAGCACCTGCGCGCCGGCGCGGCGGGCCGCCACGACGGGCGGGGACCCTTCGGCGGGGTCGAGCCGGTCGTCGACGGCCACCACGTCGGCGCCGCGGGCGGTGGCCCAGGCCACCACCGCCCCCCCGCTGCTCCCGAGGCCCAGCACCAGGATCCGGCTCACTCGGCGATCCCCGGGATCCGCAGGAAGTCGGCGTAGAAGATCCCCAGACCCAACGCCATGGCCAGGCCCCCCAGGATCCAGAAGCGCACGATGATCGTCGACTCGGGCCAACCCACGAGCTCGAAGTGGTGATGGATCGGCGACATGCGCAGCACGCGCCGGCCGAACCCGCGGAAGGCGATGACCTGCGCGATGACGCTCGCGGTCTCCAGGACGTAGAGGCCGCCGAGCACCGGCAGGAGCAGCAACGTGTTCGTGAGCAGGGCCATGCCGGCCATCGCCCCGCCGAGCGCCAGCGCACCGGTGTCCCCCATGATCACCCGGGCCGGCGGTGCGTTCCACCACAGGAACCCCACGCAGGCGCCCATGAGCGCCGCGGCCACGACCGCCACGTCGATCGCGCCGGCGGCGAGGACCTCGTAGGCCTGCGCGTGCCGGAACTGGGTGAAGGCGATCACCACGAAGGCGGCGAACACCAGCGCCGAGGACCCCGCCGCGAGCCCGTCGAGCCCGTCGGTGATGTTCACCGCGTTCGACGCCGCGTAGATCACCAGGACGGCGGCCACGAACCACCCGGTCCGGCCGAGGTCGACGTCGAGGGCGCGGGTGAACGACAGGGTGGTCGCGGACCCGACCACCTCGGCGGCGAACAGGGCGAAGACCGCGGCGGCCGCCGTGACGCCCAGCGTCTTGCCGCGCTTGCGGAGCCCGAGGTTGCGGGCCTTGCGGACGCCCAGGTAGTCGTCGACGAAGCCCACCGCCGCCAGCCCGAGGATCAGGATCCACAGCCCGATCGCGGTGTCGGCGAACTTGATCGCCTCCGTGCGGACGTGGGCGGCCAGGTACCCGGCGAAGGCCGCGCCGATGATGGCCAGGCCGCCCATGGTCGGGGTGCCCGCCTTGTGCTCGTGGGGGTGGGGCACCGGACCGTCGTCGCGGATCGCCTGCCCGATCCGGCGGGCACGCAGGACCCGGATGAGCAGCGGGGTCCCGACCATCGCGACACCGAACGCCGCGGAGACCGCGATGAGGACGGCGATCACCGGTCGGGCCCGACCCCGGTGAGGGCGCGGGCGACCCGCTCGAGGCCTGCGGCCCGGCTCGCCTTCACGAGCACCGCGTCGCCGGGTCGCAGCAGCTCCGAGAGCAGGGCCGCGGCGCGATCGGGATCCGGGACGCGGTGCACCTCGGCGCCTTCGGCGGTCGCGCCGGCCGCCACCCCGTCGGCCTCCGCGCCCACCGTCACCACGAGGAACCCGAGCACGGCGGCGAGGCGACCGATCGCGGTGTGGGCGTCCTCGGCGTACGGGCCGAGCTCGAGCATCGGCCCGAGCACCGCGACCCGCCGCCCGGGCACCCGGAGGTGGGCGAGGGCCCGCAGCGCCGCCTCCGTCGCCGCCGGGCTGGCGTTGTAGGCGTCGTTGCAGACCACCACACCGCCGGGACTGCGCGTGAGCTCCATCCGCCACGCCGCGCCGCCCACGGTGCCCAGGCCGGCCGCGATCGCCTCGACGGGCACGCCGAGCGCCCCGGCGGCGCCGGCGGCCAGGGCCGCGTTCGTGGCCTGGTGGGCGCCCCGAACGCGGAGGCGTACCTCGGCGCGGCCCCAGGGGGTGACGAGCCGGAACCGGGGGCGGAGCTCGTCGTCGACGACGAGGTCCTCGATCCGCACGTCGGCCGCGGGGTGCGTCCCCGCGACCAACGCCGGGGCGCGGGACCGGCGGCGCAACTCGGGGGTACGGGGATCGTCGGCGTTGCAGACGGCCAGGCCTTCGGCGGGGAGTGCCTCGAGCAACTCGCCCTTGGCCCGGGCCACGCCGTCGGGCCCACCCAGGTGCTCGGCGTGCGCCAGCCCGACGTTGGTCACGATCCCGATGCGGGGCTGCGCGAGGCGGCAGAGCTCGGTGATGTTCCCGGGGAAGCGGCATCCCATCTCGAGCACCACGACGTCGGCGTCCTCGGGCGTGGCGCAGAGGGCGGTGGGAAGGCCGATCTCGTTGTTGAACGATTCCGCGCTCGCGTGCACCCGCCGGCAGCGCCCCAGCGCCGCGGCCAGGAGGTCCTTCGTGGAGGTCTTCCCCGCCGACCCGGTGATGCCGACCACCGGCCGGTCGCCGATCCGACGCCGGGCGAGCCGGGCCAGCTCGAACAGGGCCGTGCGCGTGTCGGCCACCACCACCTGCGGGATCTCGGCCTCCACCCGACGGCTCACCAGCGCCGCCGCGGCACCGGCCGCGGCGGCCGCGGGCACGAACTCGTGACCGTCCCGCTCGCCGACCAAGGCCACGAACAGCTCACCGGGCCGGAGGCGCCGGCTGTCGAACGCCACCCCCCGCGCCACCACGTCGTCCTGCCCGCCGACGGGGCGCCCGCCCGTGACGGCGGCGACCTCCGTGAGGGTCAACTCCATCCCTGCGCCTCCAGGACGTCGCGGACCACCCGACGATCGTCGAACGGGATGTGGTGCCCGTCGACCTCCTGGGTGGCCTCGTGGCCCTTCCCCGCGACGACCACGACGTCGCCGGGCCGCGCCGCCTCGAGGGCGGCCCGGATCGCCGCCGCCCGGTCGAGGACGCGCCGGGCCCGGCCCCCGGCGGCGGCCAGGCCCGCCTCCACCGCCTCGGCGATGGCCGCCGGATCCTCCGAGCGGGGGTTGTCGCTGGTGATCACCACGAGATCGGCTGCGGCGGCGACCCGCCCCATCACCGGCCGCTTCCCGGGGTCGCGGTCGCCACCGCAGCCGAACACGACGATCACCCGGCCCCGGCTCCGCTCGCGGGCCGCCGCCAGCACCGCGGCCAGCGCGTCGGGGGTGTGGGCGTAGTCGACGTACACGGCGAAGGGTTGGCCGGCCGCCACCGGCTCCATCCGCCCGGGCGGTCCGGGGACGCGCTCGAGCCCCGCGACGATCGCCGGTGCCTCGATGCCGATCAGCTCGGCGAGCGCCGCGGCCCCGACGGCGTTGCGCACGTCGTGCCGCCCGACCCGGGGCAGCGTCACCCGGCCGGCCCGGCCGCCGGCGAGCACCAGGTCGAAGGCCCACCCGGACCCCGTGGGCTCGAGGCGCTCCGCCCGCACGTCGGCCCCCGCCGAGAGCCCGTAGCGGACGGTCGTCAGGCCCTCGTCGGCGGCCCGCCGGGCGAACCACTCCCCTTGGGGATCGTCGACACAGCACGCCGCCCGTTCCGCACGCGCCCGCCGGAACAGGAGCGCCTTGGCCTCCCGGTACCGCTCGGGATCGCCGTGGAAGTCGAGGTGGTCGGAGCCGAGGTTCGTGAAGCCGACGGCGGCGAAGCGGGTCCCGTCGACCCGGCCGGTGGCGAGCGCGTGCGAGCTCACCTCCATCGCCACGACCTCGACGCCCTGCCCGCGGCCCCGGGCCAGGATGCGTTGGACGTCTGGGGCCTCGGGCGTGGTGAGCGGGACCGGCACCGCGGCGCCGTCGAGGACCGCCCCGGTCGTGCCGATCCGCCCGGCACGCCGACCGGCGGCGCGGGCCACGGCCTCCACGAACCACGTGACGGTCGTCTTGCCGTTGGTGCCGGTGACCCCGACGACCTGCAGGGCTCGGGACGGCTGCCCGAAGCACGCGGCGGCGACGGGGCCCAGCGCGGCGCGCACCGAACGGACCCGCACCTGCGGGAGCGGAACGCCGACACCTCGCTCCACCAGGAGGGCCGTGGCGCCGGCGGCGGCGGCCGCGGCCGCGAAGTCGTGACCATCGGCCCGGCGCCCCGGGACGCAGGCGAACAGCGCCCCCGGTCGGACGAGCCGGTGGTCGATCGCGATGTCGCAGACCTCGACGCGCGCGTCCCCCACCAGTTCGAGCACGTCGACGTCACCGAGGAGGTCGTTCAGGCGCACGGGGCGCGCTCCCGTGGGTCGACGTCGAGTCGTTCATGGTACCGGGGCCACCCCCGACCCCGGAGGGAGGTCCGGGGCCACGCGCCCGGCGGCAAGGACGGCGGCGAGGATCCGGGCGAAGGCCGGCGCCGCGGCCTCACCGCCGTAGTACCGGCGGTCCTCGGGAACCTCCAGCACCACGATGGCCGCGTAGCGGGGACGCGATGCCGGCGCGAACCCGGCGAAGCTGGCCATGTAGCGCTGGGATGTGGCGTACGGCACCTTGCGGGCCGTCCCCGTCTTCCCGGCGATCCGGTACCCCGGCACCGCGGCGAGCCGTCCGGTGCCCTCCTCCACAACCGTGGTGAGCATCTCGGTGAGCGTTGCGGCCGTGCGCTCCGACAGCACCCGCCGCGCCGGGGCGCGGGGCCGGGAACGTCGCCGCCCGTCGGGCCCGATCTCCGCCTCGACGAGGCGGGGCGGGACGAACCGCCCGCCGTTGGCGATCGTGGCGTACACATCGACCATCTGCATAGCGGTGACCGCGATGCCGTAGCCGACCGGGAGGCTCCCCATGCTGGTGCCGGTGTAGTCGCGGCGGGCGGGGACGATCCCCGCCGCCTCGCCCGGGAAGGCGAGCCCGGTCGGGCGCCCCAACCCGAAGCGCCGCAGCGCGGCGTCGAGCCCGTCGGCGCCGAGTCGACGGGCCACGAGGATGGTGCCGACGTTCGACGATCGCCCCAGGATCTGGCGCACGCTCAGCACTTCGGTCGGGTGCGGCTCGTGGTCGCGGTACACGCCGTCGGCGACCCGGATCGCATCGGGCACCACGAAGGTGTCCTCGGGCCCGACCAGGCCTTGCTCCATGGCCGCGGCGATGGGGATGACCTTGGCCGTGGACCCGGGCTCGAACACCGTGACGAGCGGCGCGTTCGGCAGCGCTCCCGGGTCGCGGCTCCCCTGCACCGGCGGGCGCGTTCCCGTGACGGTCGCCATGGCGAGGACGTCGCCGGTGCGCACGTCGCGCACCACGGCCATCCCCGACAGCGCCCCCGCCGCGGCGACCTGCTCGGCAAGGATCCGCTCCACCTCGTACTGCAGGGCCCGGTCGAGGGTGAGCACCAGGTCCGTGCCGCGACGCGCCTGTTCCACGACGCGGCTGCCGTCGGGGATCACCCGTCCCCGGGGATCGACCTCGTCGACCCGCCGGCCCGGTCGGCCGGAGAGCACCTCGTCGTAGGCCGCCTCCAGGCCCGCCAGCCCCTGGTCGTCCGTGCCCACGAAGCCCAGCACCGGCGCGGCGAGCGCCCCGGCCGGGTAGTGACGCTTGCGCTCCTCCACGAAGCCGACGCCCGGCAGTCCCGCCGCCGCGACCCGGCGGCGGGTCGCCGCGTCGACCTTGCGGGCCACCCACACGAACGCCCGGTCCCGACGGGCCAGCTCGCCCCGGAGCCGGTCGGGGTCGACCCCCACCATCGGGGCGAGGCGGGCCGCAACCCCCGCGGGGTCGTCGATCCTCCGAGGATCGGCGTACACCGACGCCACCGGGACCGAGAGCGCCAGGCTCGCACCGGACCGGTCGAACAGGGCGCCCCGCTCGGCGGGGACCGTCACGCCGGTGGTGCGCTGGGCCCGGGCCAGCGCCCGGTACCGGGCGGCGTCGAACCCCTGGAGCTGCACGAGGCGGGCACCGATGGCCGTGAAGGCCACGAGCACCACCACGAGCACGCCGAGCAGGCGACGCGACGCGGCCGCCCGCCTGGCGCTCAGCGCCGGCGTGCGGGCATGACGTCGGGTCGGGGTGGGGCGGGGTGGGGCAGGCGACCCTGCGGCCGCGTGCCGGCGCCGGTGCGCCGGCGCCGTGGTCGGGCGGGCCAGCCCGGCGCGTCGGATCTCATGGCGCGACGGCAAGGTGTCTCTTCATCCTCTGCCAGGCGCCGGCGCGCGTGGCCGGCGTCGGATCCTCGGCACCGGGCGGGTGCGCCTCGATCCCGCCGGTCGTGGGGACCCCGACGGGGCGGGGAGCCGCCGGAACGAGCCCGAGCTCATGGGCCCGGGCGACGATCGTCGCCGGCGCCTCCTCCTCGGCGACCTGCAGCCGCAGGAGCTCGTAGCTGCGCTGCTCGCGTGCCGCCGTGGCCCGCAGCCGGTCGAGCCGAAGCTGGTCCTGGGCGATGAGTGCGTGGAGCGCCACCGACGCCAGGAGGGTGAGCGCGGCGGTCAGCGCCGCGCTCCGGGCCCCCCACCGGCGCACGACCGGGGTGCCGGCCACCAACCGGAGACCCGGGCGCCCGGGCGTGGCCGGGGCGCGGAGGGAGGCGGGGACCGCGACGTTCATCCGAGGCGCTCGGCGGCGCGCAGGCGGGCGCTGCGCGCCCGCGGGTTGGACGCGACCTCCTCCGCGGACGGTCGCAGGGGCCGGCGGGTGAGGATCCGCACGAGCGGGCGGGCCGGGGCCGGCTGCAGCGCCTCGGGGACCAGACGGGGGCCGGGAGGCCGTCCGGCCCAGGTGGCGAACCGGCGCTTGGCGATGCGGTCCTCGAGGGAGTGGTACGCCAGGACCAGCACCCGACCGCCCGGGGTGAGCAGGTGTACCGCCTCGTCGAGGCCCGCGTCGAGGCGCTCGAGCTCCCTGTTCACCTCGATGCGCAGCGCCTGGAACGTCCGGCGGGCGGGGTGCCCTCCCCGGCGCCGCGCCGGAGCGGGGATCGCGGCCTTGACCGCCGCCACGAGCTCACCGGTGGTCCGCAGCGGCCGGCGCCGGACGATCTCTGCCGCGATGCGGCGCGCGAAGCGCTCCTCTCCGTGGCGGGCGAGGACCTCGGCAAGACGGTCCTGCTCGTAGGTGTTCACCACCTCGGCGGCGGTGAGGTCCTGACCGGGGTCCATCCGCATGTCGAGGGGCGCGTCGTCCCAGTACGAGAACCCCCGGTCCCGGCGGTCCAGTTGGGGGCTGCTCACCCCGAGGTCGAAGATCACTGCGCTCACGCTCCCCTCCCCGATCCCCGCCGCAGCGGCGATCCGGGTCATCTCGTCGAACGATCCCTGGCGCAGCCGGGCCCGCGCCCCGAAGCGGGCGAGCCGGCCGGCGGCCGCCTCGATCGCCTCCGGGTCGAGGTCGATGCCGAGCACCTCGAGGTCGGCCCGGGCCTCCAGGAGGCCTTCGGCGTGCCCCCCGCGGCCGACCGTGGCGTCGATCACGACCCCGGCGGGCACGGCCGCGCAGAGCTCCACGACCTCCCGGAGCATCACCGGCCGGTGCTCGTCACCCACGGCGCTCCTGTCACCGGCCTCCCCGGTATGCCGCTGCGTCCCCGGCGTCCACCCGGCGTCGCCGGGACCGCCACCCGCCCCCCGGCCGGCTGATGCCGTCCGGTTTTCTCCCCGGGGCGACTCGGTCAAAAGCGGGCGGAGGAGGGGCCTTCGACCGTGCCGACCGGAGGGCGGGAAGCGGGCCCGACCAGCCGGGCTCGTTGCTGTCAAGGTGTCCCGACGGCATCCGTGCCGGGCGTCGGGCGCCCTCAGGCCACCCCGAGCTCCTCCAGGATCTCAGGCGGCACCCGCCGACTCTCCTCGTCGGCGCGCCGGTAGCGCTGCGCGTCCCAGATCTCCACCCGACTGCCCTGGCCGACCAACGTCACCTCGCGGCGCAAGCCGGCCAGCTCCCGCAACCGGGGTGGGATCTGGACCCGGCCCTGCTTGTCGGGCACGACGTGGGCCGCCTCGGCGAAGAACCGGCGCGCCGCCAGGCGGTGCTGGGCCCCTCGCCGGGCGTTGGTCCCCACCCGCTGCGCCATCTCCTCGAACTGCCTGGGCTCCCACACGTAGAGGCAGCCGTCGAGCCCCTCGGCGATGTAGGCACCACCGCCGAAGGTCTCCCGAAATCGGGCGGGCAGGATGAGGCGGCCCTTGGCGTCGAGGGCGTGCTCGTAGCGCCCGACCAGCACCACTTCGCCGCTCACCGTCCCGGCACCACCTCGTCGAGGTCCCCGTTGTCGCTCGCGTCGTCCACATCACCGCCGGCGCCCGCTCCCGACTCCCGGCCCGGCGCTCCACCGCCCCGGGCGTGGCGCGGAGTGTATCACCACTTCCCTCCATGTCAACCCACTTTCCTCTACTTCTCACCACCGATGCGGCGTGGCCGGGCCGCGACGACGTCGATCGGTGGACGAGGCGGCAGCGCGCGGTCGTGCCCGGACCGGGGGGAGGCGCCGCCGCCCCGCCGATCAGCAGGGGTGCAGGGCGGGGCGCACCCGCTGACGGACACCCGGGACGGCGTCCCGGTGACCGGACGGGCGGGGTCTCAGACCCGCGCCGGCAGCGCCGGGAGGTACGGTTCCCAGTCGGGCTCGATGCGCCCCGCCGCAGCGACGATCCACAGCGTGGCGTGGGGGGCGCGAGGAACGCCGCGCAGGCGCAGCCCCACCTCGTGGGCGAGGTGGTTCTCCTTGCGGGCGTTGCAGCTCCGGCACGAGGCCACCACGTTCTCCCACGTGTGGGTGCCGCCGCGACTCCGGGGGATCACGTGGTCGAGGTTCTCGGCCGGCCGGTCGCAGTACTGGCACCGGTGGCCGTCACGAAGGAACACCGCCCGTCGCGACAGCGGTACCCGGTTGCGGCGCGGGACGCGCACGTAGGAACGGAGGCGGATCACCGTGGGGACCGGCACGGCCCGGCGCTCCGAGCGGATCCACGCCCCGTTGCGCGTCACGACCTCCGCCTTCTCCTTCAGGACGAGGACGACGGCCCGACGCACCGGCACGACGCAGAGGGGTTCGAAGCTCGCGTTGAGCAGGAGCGCTCTTCCCAAGCCTCGGACCTCCTCGCCGGGACGGCGGCGAGTCTACCGGCGCGTCGCGGCACACCACCGCAGCCAGGTCACGACGTCGGCGGCCTCCACGGTCCCCCCCGCACCGCGATGGGTCTCGATACGGAAACGCACGGCAGCCGGGTCCGGGAGCGGCACGAACGGCGGGCGCGCCCACCACCGGTGCGGCGCGAGCGCGCCGAGCTGGCGCAGCGCCACCGGGACCAGACCCGGCTCGCGCAGGAGGGCTGCGCACACGCCGACCGCCGCCCGGATCCCGCCGCGGGACCCAGCCCGCACCCGCCGATCCCTGCGCACCGGGGCCGCACCGTACACTGCCCGGCGCCCGGGCCCGAGTCGCAGGAGGCATGCAGTGGCGCACCCGGATGCCGCCGCGCCGACCCCCGGGGTCGGTGAGGTCGCCGCGCTCGCGGCGGCGGTGATCGGCAACGTCGAGCGCGTCATCCGGGGGAAGCACGACGTGATCCGGCTCTCGCTGGTCTGTCTCCTGGCCCGCGGGCACCTGCTCATCGAGGACGTGCCCGGGGTCGGCAAGACCTCGCTGGCCAAAGCCCTGGCCCGGTCGGTCGGCGGCACCTGCCGGCGCATCCAGTTCACCCCCGACCTGCTCCCCTCGGACGTGACCGGGGTGTCGGTGTGGAACCGGGTCTCGGGCGCCTTCGAGTTCCGACCGGGCGGGGTGTTCGCCGACATCGTCCTCGCCGACGAGATCAACCGCGCCTCCCCGAAGACGCAGTCGGCCCTGCTCGAGGCGATGGAGGAACGGCAGGTCACCGTGGACGGCACCACCCACCCGCTGAGCGATCTGTTCACCGTGATCGCCACCCAGAACCCCGTGGAGCTCGAGGGCACCTACCCGCTGCCGGAGGCCCAGCTCGACCGCTTCCTCATGCGCCTCGAGATGGGGTACCCCGATCCGGCCGCCGAGGCCGACATCCTCGCCGCCCACGGGCACCAGCAGGACCTCGACGCGCTCCGGGCGGTGACCACGCCGGCGGAGCTCGTCTCCGCCGCGAGAACCTGCCGGACGGTGCACATCTCGGAGCACCTGCGCGCCTACGTGGTCGCGCTGGCCGGCGCGACGCGACGGCACCCCGACGTCCTCCTCGGGGTGAGCACTCGGGGGGCGCTCGCCCTGCAGCACGCGGCCCAGGCCCTCGCCGCCTGCGCGGGTCGCGAGTTCCTCCTTCCCGACGACCTGCAGCAGGCGGCGCTGCCGGTGCTGGGGCACCGCATCGTGCTGACGACCGAGGCCGAGCTGGCCGGGCGCAGCCCCGCAGACGTGGTCGGTGAGGTGCTGCGGACCGTGCCCGTGCCGCCCGCCGGCCGGTACCCGGCGGCCGGGTGAGCCC
>CALEDW010000047.1 GCA_937949585.1 uncultured Acidimicrobiia bacterium | reverse complement strand
CGGGTACGTGCGGCCGCACTCCCGGCATCGCAGGTGTTCGAGGTAGGTGCGAACCGGCTCGGGTCGCGTCCCGGCGACGATGGCGGTCGTCGTGGTCATCGGCAGGTCCTCCGGTCTCCTCAGGCGTCCGCCGTGCTTCGGCCTGCTGCTCTCGACGCGCTCGTGGTGAGCGCCTCGAGCGGAGACGCCGGGGTCCGGCCGCCCACGCTCTGGGCTCTCTCATCGTTCGGGCATTGGCACCTGGCGCACCTGCGCTGGTTGCCGCGGCGTCGTCGGGCCCGTCCCTCGGCCGCTCTGGATGAGCGCGTGCGGAAAGTGTAGACGACCCCCACCCGGCTCGCGAACCCGGCCGGCCCGCGGTCTACGCTGCACGGGCGTGCCGGGCCCGCTCGCCACCTTCACCCACACCGCGTTCGCACCGGACGCCCTGGCCGCGGCCAAGCGCGCCGGCGGGCTGCGGATCTCGGTGTGCCTGCCCGCCCGGGACGAGTCCGAGACCGTCGGGGCGATCGTGTCGACGATCCGGGAGCACCTCATCATCGGCGTCCCGCTCGTCGACGAGGTGGTGGTCATGGACGACTCCCCCGACTCCCGCACCGAGCTGGCCGCGGCCCGGGCCGGCGCCACGGTGGTGCGCGTCCCGGACCTGCCCCTCGGCGACGTCGGGTGGGGGAAGGGCTATGCCCTGTGGGCCTCCGTCTACGCGTGCGCGGGCGACCTCATCTGCTGGGTCGACGCCGACATCCGCTCCTTCCCGCCCCACTTCGTGACGGGGCTGGTCGGGCCGTTGCTCGCCGATCCGGGGATCGGGTTCGTGAAGGGGTTCTACCGGCGCCCCTTGGACGGGGCGGCCACCGGCGGCGGGCGGGTGACCGAGCTGATGGCCCGGCCGCTGCTGTCCCACCTCTTCCCGCACCTGGCCACGGTGCGCCAGCCCCTGGCCGGGGAGTACGCGGGGCGGCGCGCGGTGCTGGACGCGGTGCCGTTCGTCGAGGGTTGGGGGGTGGAGTTGGGTCTGCTCATCGACATCGCGGCCCGGTTCGGACCTGCGGCCATCGCGCAGTGCGACCTGGGGGTGCGGCACCACCGCAACCGTTCGCTGCGCGACCTGGGACCGCAGGCGATGGAGATCCTCGTGACGGCGCTGCGCAAGGCCGGGCTGGAGCCGGCCGTCGACGGGACCCACCGGCTGGTGCGCTTCGACGACGAGTACCGCCTCGAAGCGGTGGAGCTCTCGGTTCGGGAACGTCCCCCGATGCGCGAGCACCCTGCGTACCGCGCCAAGCACGGCCTCGAGCTCACCGCCTGAGCCCCCCGCCACCCGCAAGGCGCCGGCCCAGCGCCGCAGCGGCCGCGGCGGCCAGCGCCTCGGCCCGGGCGAACGCCTCCTGCGGTGTGGCGACCGCGTCGCACAGGGCCTCCACCTCGACGCCGGCGGCGGCGAGCCGGGCCCGTGCCGACGGGAGGACCTCACCGGCGACCACCCCCCGCGCCGTCCCGGTCGGGACGCGGGCGAGGACCTCGCCGACCACCTTGCCGGAGAACGAGGTCTCGTCGACGCGACCCTCGCCGGTCACCACGAGCCGGGCGGTGGCCAGGGCGTCGTCGAGGCCGACGGCGTCGGCCACGACCTCGAAGCCCGGCGCCAGGCGCGCCCCGAGTGCGGCGAGCCCGCCGGCGAGCCCGCCGGCGGCACCCGATCCGGGCAGGTCGCGCACCCGTACACCGGTGCGCCGCTCGTAGAGCTCGGCCAGGCGTTCGAGGCGGCGACCGAGCAGCGCCACCTGCGCCGGCGTCGCCCCCTTCTGCGGGCCGTAGCGGCGCGCCGCCTCCACGAACGGGGTGCGCACGTCGCAGGCGACGGTCACCTCGAGCCCGGCGAGCGACCAGCCCAGCACCTCGACGGCCCCGAGCCCGCCGTCGGTGGTGGCGCTCCCCCCCACCGCCACCAGGATCCGGCGGCACCCGGCGGCCCGGGCCGCGGCGATGAGCTCCCCGGTGCCCCGGGTCGTGGCCCGCAGCGGATCGTTGCGCCCGTCGGTCAGGGCCAGACCGCTGGCCCTGGCCATCTCCACGACCGCCGTGCCGTCGGGCAGCCGGCCCCAGTCGGCCACCACCGGATCCCCCAACGGCCCGGTGACCGTCGCGGTCCGGCGCCGACCTCCACGCGCCGCCAGCAGGACGTCCAGGGTCCCCTCCCCACCGTCGGCGAGCGGGAGGGTCCGCACCGGTTCCCACCCGGCCTGCGCCAGCCCGCGGGCGATCGCCGCCGCCGCCGCCGGCGCCGAGAGCGACCCGCGGAACTTGTCGGGACAGGCCAGGGCCGCTCCGGTCACGCCGATAGATTGACCTCGCCCGCCGCCGGTCAAGAGGGATCACCGCGTGCTCGAACGGGTACCGCTGCTCGAGAAGGACCTCGCCGAGTACGCCGAGATCGTCGGAACCGACACGATCGACCGGCTGCACGCCCTCGCCGAGCCGGTGCGGGGCCGCCGGGTCCTGCACGTGAACGCCACTGCGTACGGAGGAGGGGTCGCCGAGCTGCTCGCGACCCACGTCCCCCTGCTCCGCTCGCTGGGCGTGGAGGCGGACTGGCAGGTGATCCACGGCAGCGACGAGTTCTTCGCGATCACCAAATCGGTGCACAACGCGCTGCAGGGCGCCGAGGTGCCCTGGACGGCGGAGATGCAGCGCGTGTACCTCGAGAAGGCCCTCGACAACGCGCTGCTGCTGGAAGGGTCGTGGGACGTGGTGGTGGTGCACGATCCCCAGCCGGCGGCACTGCGCACCTTCGTCGGCGAGGGTCCCGCACCGGACGGGGACACCCGCTGGGTGTGGCGCTGCCACATCGACCTCACCGACGCCGACCCGCACGTGTGGGAGTTCTTCCGCCCGCACGTGGAACGCTACGACGCCTCGGTGTGGACGATGCCGGCGTTCGTGCCGGCCAGCCTGGCGATGGAGCGGGTGGTGATCGCCCCCCCGTGCATCGATCCGCTGTCGGTGAAGAACCTCGAGTTGCCGGCTCCGTTCGTGCGGGAGATCTGCAAGCAGTACGGGCTGGACCCGGCCCGCCCCATCGTCTGCCAGGTGAGCCGGTACGACCCCTGGAAGGACCCCATCGGCGTGATCGAGGCCTACCGGATCGCCCGCGCCGAGGTCCCCGAGGCCCAGCTGCTGCTGGCCGGGTCGATGGCCACCGACGACCCCGAGGGGTTCCAGGTCTGGGAGCAGGTCACCGAGGCGCGCGGCGGCGACCGGGACATCCACCTGCTCTCCAACATCCAGCAGGTCGGCAACGTGCAGATCAACGCGTTCCAGCGGGCCGCGGCGGTGGTGGTGCAGAAGTCGCTGCGAGAAGGCTTCGGGCTCACGGTCAGCGAGGCGTTGTGGAAGGGCCGGCCGGTGATCGGCGGGCGGGCCGGGGGGATCGTCCTGCAGGTGCGCGACGGGGAGAACGGCTACCTGGTCGACGACGTGGAGGCCTGCGCGGCGCGCATGGTGGAGCTCCTGCGCGCCCCGGACCGGGCCGACGAGATGGGGGCGCGGGGGCGCGAGCACGTGCGGGCGAACTTCCTGTGCACCCGCGAGCTCGAGGACTGGCTCCGCCTCCTCGGCGAGCTGCTGAGCGGCTGAGCCGTGATCGTCGTCTCCCACCGGGGGCCGTACCGGTTCGAGCCCGACGGCCGGGGGGGCTGGCGGGCCCACCGGGGCGCGGGCGGGGTGGTGAGCGCCCTGGCACCGCTGCTGGCCGGCCGCGACGACGCCACCTGGGTGGCGGCCGCGCTCGGGGAGGGCGACCGGGCCGCGGCGGCGGCCGGGATGACCGGCACCGACGGTGGGCCGACGCTGCGACTCCTGGACATCCCGACCGGCCTGCACCGGATGCACTACGACGTCGTCTCGAACGCGACGTTGTGGTTCCTGCTGCACGGGCTCTTCGACCTCCCCCGCCGCCCCCGCTTCGACCGCCGGTTCCGGGAGGCGTGGGAGGCGTACGCCGCCGTCAACGCCGCGTTCGCCGACGCGGTGGCGGAGGTCGCCGCCCCCGGCGAGGAGGTGCTGGTCCACGACTACCACCTCGCCCTCGTCCCGCAGCGCCTGCGGCGGCAGCGGCCCGACCTGGCGGTGGTGCACTTCATGCACACCCCGTTCTGCGACGAACACGAGATCCGGGTGCTGCCCGTCGACGTCGCCGCCTCGCTGTGCGCATCGCTCGCCGGTGGCCCGGTGGGGTTCCACACCGAACGGTGGGCGACCGCGTTCGGGCGGGCGGCCCGGGCGGTGCTCGGGGGCCCGTCGCCGGGGGTGTTCCACGCCACCTTCGGGCCGGACCCGGTCGTCCTCGCCGCCGAGGTCGACCGGCCGGAGGTGCGGGCACACCTGGCGCGCCTCGAGGAGGAGGTGGACGACCGCCGGGTGATCGTCCGCTCCGACCGGATCGAGTTGTCGAAGAACATCGTGCGGGGCTTCCTCGCCTTCGACACCCTCCTCGAGGATCACCCGGAGTGGCGGGAGCGGGTGACGTTCGTGGCGATGTGCAACCCGTCCCGGGAGAGCCTCATCGACTACGTGGCCTACCGCCAGGAGGTGGAGGCGGTCGTCGCCCGCATCAACGACCGCTGGCGCCGGGGTTCCTGGACCCCCATCCTCTTCGACGCACGCGACGACCACGCCCGCAGCCTGGCCGCGTTCGTGCGCGCCGACGTGCTGCTCGTCAACCCGGTGCGCGACGGCCTCAACCTCGTGGCCCTGGAGGGGCCGTTGTGCAACCGGCGCGACGCAGTGCTGTGCCTCTCCCGGGAAGCCGGGGCGTTCGAGCTGCTCGCCGACGGTGCGCTGGAGGTGCACCCTTTCGACGTGCTGCAGACCGCCGAGGCGCTGGCCCGGGCGCTGGACATGACGCCCGGCGAGCGAGCGAGCCGCGCGGCGCGGCTCCGGGCCGCAGCCCGAGGTCACCCTCCCGAATCGTGGTTGGCGGCGCTCGTCGAACGCGCCCGGCGGGCGACACGCGCCCGCGGGCGCTAGCCGGGCTCCCCCCCGCCGGCCAGCGCCCGCAGGACGCCGAGCACCCCTCCGGGTCCGTCGACGACCACGTCGGCCCGCCCGGCCAGCGCCTCCGGGAGTTCCGGCGACTGCACCGCGACTCGCACCACCGCAACGCCCCCGGCGGCGGCCAGGTGATCGAGGGCCTCGAAGGCGGGGACGTCGCCGAGGTCGTCACCTGCAAAGCACGCGGCGCGCCGCCCGGCACACAGTTCCCGCACCACCACGCCCTTGTCGACGGGCACCGGTGGTCGCAGTTCCACCACCCGGCGTCCGGGAGCCGCCACGAGACCGAGGCGCGCGGCCTGCGCCGCGGCCCAGTCCCGCGCCGCCGGTTCGGCCTCGGGTCGTTCCCGCCAGTGGAGCGCGAGGGCGACCTCGCCCTTGCGCTCGACCCGCACCCCGAGCGGGGCGAGGTCGCGCCCGGCCGCCACCGCGGCCTCGGCCACCACCTCGCGCCACGGGACGACCGTCGGCTCGGTCACCAGCGCGGCACCGTCCCAACGCTCGAGGCCGTACTGACCCACCAGCACGAGACCGGGAACGGGGAGGTGGCGGCGGAGGAACGCCACCGGACGACCGCTCACCACGCCCACCACCCGGTAGCGGCCCACCAACCGGGCCAGGACTTCGGTCATCCCGGCCGCGGGCACCGCCGCAGCCGGGTCGGCGACGATCGGGGCGAGGGTGCCGTC
>CALEDW010000046.1 GCA_937949585.1 uncultured Acidimicrobiia bacterium | reverse complement strand
CCTCCAGCGCCCGCCGCACCAGCACGCGGGCCAGGTGCCGACGGAACTCCGGCCCGGCGAGGTGGTCCCCGGGCGGGTCGGTGCCCTCGTCGGCGAGCGCGGCCGCCTCGGCCGCAGATGCGCCTTCGGCGAGCGCGGCCTCCGTCGCCTCGGCCCGCCACGGCACGGGGGCCATGCCCACGAGGCTCACCCGCACCCGGCCGCCGAGGCGCAGGGCGAGCGCACCGACGACGGCCCAGTCCTGCGCCCGCCGCTGGAACTTCTGGTACGCAAAGCCGTCGGGACCGCTGCGGGGCACGCGGATCTCGGTGATGAGCTCGTCGGGCTCGAGGGCGGTCTCCAGGAAGCCCCGGAAGAACTCGCGGGCCGCCACCGTCCGCTCCCCGTCCGGTCCCCGGACCCGCAGCACGGCGTCGGCCGCCACCAGCACGGCGGGCAGGTCCGAGGCGGGGTCGGCGTGCGCGACCGACCCCCCGATCGTGCCCCGGTGACGCACCTGGGGATCGCCGACCTGGCCCGCGACCGCGGCCAGCACCCCGGCCGCCTCCCGCAGCGCCGCTGAGCGCTCGAGGTCGGCGTGACGGCACAGCGCGCCGACCACCACGTCGTCGCCCTCGACCCGCACGGCGCGCAGCGCCTCGAGGCGTCCCACGTCGATCAGGACCGACGGGGTCGCCAGGCGCAGCTTCATCAACGGCAACAGCGACATGCCCCCGGCGAGGAGCTTCGCGTCCTCCCCTGCGGAGGCCAGCGCGCCGACGGCCTCCTCGACGCTGCCGGGGCGCACCAGCTCGAACGGTGCCGGGATCACGACGGCGCCCCGGCCGCGGCGAGCACCGCCCGCACGATGTTGTGGTAGCCCGTGCACCGGCAGAGGTTGCCCTCGAGGCCGAGCCGAACCGCCTCTTCGGTGAGCACCCGGCCGGTGCGGGCCGCGTCGTCGATCAGGGACACCGCGGCCATGAGCATCCCGGCCGTGCAGAACCCGCACTGCAGGGCGTGGGCGTCCCGGAACGCGCTCTGCACCGGGTGCCAGCGGCCGTCGGCGGCCAGGCCCTCCACCGTGGTGATCGCGCACCCGTCGGCCTGGGCGGCGAGCATCGTGCACGACTTCACGGATTCCCCGTCGACGAGCACGGTGCAGGCCCCGCAGCTCGAGGTGTCGCAGCCGACCTTCGTGCCGGTGAGCCCGAGCACCTCCCGCAGGGCCTGGACGAGCAACAGGCGTGGCTCGACGTCGAGGCGGTGCCGGGTGCCGTTGACGGTGAGGGTGATCTCCATGGCCCCGGCATGGTCGCGCACCCGTGACGCCCGGCACCAACACCCGCCCGGGGTTCCCGCCGGTGGCGTACGGACCCAGGGGGTCGGGACCTGGTGCCCTGGGTGGCACCGCCACCCGCTGGTTGACTGACGGGATGCCCGCCGCCCGCGACGTCGCCACCGGGCAGGCCGCCGACCACCACGCCCTGGCCACCCACGAGGTCGTGCTCGTGCTCGGCACCGACGCCCACCGCGGCCTCACCGACGCCGAGGTCGCCGACCGCCTCGCCGCGTTCGGCCCCAACGCGCTGCCGACCGCCCGCCGGGAGCCGAGCTGGAAGCGCCTGGCCCGCCAGTTCCACCACCCTCTCATCTACGTGCTGCTCGTCGCGGCGGCGGTGTCGGTGCCGATCGGTGAGCTCGTCGAGGCGGCGGTGATCCTCGGGGTCGTCGTCGCCAACGCCGTGGTCGGCTTCGTGCAGGAAGGCCGCGCCCAGGCGGCGCTGGACGCGTTGCGGGCACTGGTCCGCACGCAGGCCCGTGTGGTGCGCGACGGACGGAGCCGCCTCGTACCCTCGGAATCGCTGGTCCCCGGCGACCTCATCCTGTTGGAGGCGGGGGACCGGGTCCCGGCCGACGCCCGGCTCGTCGCCGCCGTCGAGCTCGCCGTGGACGAGTCGGCCCTCACCGGCGAGTCGGTCCCCGTCGGCAAGGACGAGGTGATCCTCGAGCCCGAGACGCCGGTCGCCGACCGGCGCAACATGGTGTACTCGGGCACCCTCGTCACCGCCGGGAGCGGCCGGGCGGTGGTGGTGGCCACCGGCGGGGACACCGAGCTCGGGGAGATCCACCGGCTCGTCGGCACCACCGAGGCGGTCCACACCCCCCTCACCCGCAAGCTCACCCGGTTCAGCCGGATCCTCACCGTGGCGATCCTGGCCCTGGCGACCGGCACGTTCGCGATCGGCGTCGCCCGCGGCCAGTCCGCCCACGACACGTTCATGGCGGCCATCGCCCTGGCGGTGGGGTCGATCCCCGAGGGGCTGCCGGCGGTGGTGACGATCACGCTGGCGATCGGCATGACCCGCATGGCCCGCCGCCACGCGGTGATCCGCCGTCTGCCGGCGGTGGAGACGCTCGGGTCGACCACGGTCATCGGCAGCGACAAGACCGGTACCCTCACCGCCAACGAGATGACGGTCGAGGCGGTCTGGCTCCCCCATGCCCGCCTGCGGGTCACCGGCACCGGATACG
>CALEDW010000045.1 GCA_937949585.1 uncultured Acidimicrobiia bacterium | reverse complement strand
TCGCCCTGGCCCGCCAGGACTACCCGCAACTCGTCGTGCTCGTCGTCGACGACGGGTCGCCGATCGACGTCGCCCCCGCCGTCGCCGAGGTCCTGCCCACCGCCTACGTGCTGCGCGCCCCCGGCGTCGGGGGGGAGGCGGCGGCGGCCAACGAGGTGCTCGGGCGGGTTGAGGGGGCCACGTTCCTGTGGTTCGTGCGCCCGGGGGCGCGGCCCGCGCCGGAGGCGCTGCGGGTGATGGTGGAGGAGGCCTACCGGTCCAACGCCGGGATCGTCGGCCCCAAGCTCGTGGAGGTCGACCGGCCCCAGGTCCTGCGCGAGGTCGGTTGGTCGATCGACCGGTTCGGGGTGCCGCACTTGGGTCTGGAGCCGGGCGAGCTCGACCAGGAGCAGCACGACGCCGTCCGCGACGTGTTCTTCGTGAGCGACACGGCGATGCTGGTGCGCTCCGACCTGTTCGCCGCCCTCGGCGGCTTCGACCCGGCGGCCTGGCCGGGTGCCGCGGACCTCGATCTGTGCTGGCGGGCCCGCCTCGCCGGCGCCCGGGTGCTCGTCACCCCCGACGCTCGGGTTCCGGTGTCGGCCCCGACCCGTGAGTCGCTCGGCGGCGAGGTCGCCACCCGCCAGCGGATCCGCACCTGGCTCACCTGCACCTCGACCTGGACGTTGCTGTGGACGGTCCCGGTCGCGCTGGTCCTGGCCGCGGGCGAGGCGGTGCTGCTGGCGGCCTCGGGGCGGCGGCGCCAGGCCGTGGTGCTGGTGGGGGCGTGGTGGTGGACCCTCACGCACCTCGGCGGTCTGCGGCGCAGGCGCCGGGTGGTGCAGGCCGGCCGGGTGGTGCACGACGGCGACCTGCGGTTCCTGCAGGTGCGGGGGTCCAGCCGGCTGCGGCGCTTCTGGCGCACCCGGCTGCGCGCCGAGGAGCGCATCGAGGAGCTGTCGCTGCGTGGCCGGGAGTTTGTGGCCGACGCGGGCGCCCGGGCCCGGGAACCGGTGGGCGTGCTGGCCCTGGGCTTCCTGGTCGTCGTCCTGATCGGGTCCCGCGACCTGCTGCTGTCGGGGGTGGCGGAGATCGGCCAGAACCGGGTCTGGCCCGGGATCGGCGAGCTGTGGCGCTCCTACGGTTCGGGGTGGCGGCCCGTCCTGCTCGGCTCACCGGCCCCCGCCCCGGTGCTGCAGGTGCTGTTGGCGCTCTGGACCGTCCCGTTCGCCGGCGCGGCCGGGCCGGCCCGCACCGCGGCGGTGGTGCTGGCCCTGCCGGTCGGGACCTGGGGTGCGTGGCGGCTGGGCCGGGCGGTGGCGGGGCCGGGCCTCGCCGCGCTGGCCTGCGGGCTCGCCTACGGCGTGAACCCCCTGCACCGCAACGCGATCGCCGCCGGGCGCCTCGGTCCCCTGGTCACCGCGGCGCTGGCGCCGTGGCTGGTGCTGCTGCTGTGCCGCGCCGGCGGTTGCCACCCGGAGCGCCCGCCGACGGCCCGCACGTGGCTGGGAGCGGCGGCGCTGCTGGCGGTGATGGTCGCGGCCTGGCCGCCTGCGGCGCTGGTGCCGACGGCGGTGGCGGCGGCGTTCGTGTGCGTTCGGCCGTTCGTCGGGAGGGGCGAGCCGACCCGGTCGCTGCTGGTGGCCGCGCCGGCCATCACCGGGCTGGCGCTCCTGCTGCTCCTGCCCTGGCCGCTCGCCTACCTGGGAGCCGGGCCGCGGCTCGCCGCGCTCGGGGTCGCGTACCCCGGGGAACCGTCGCTCGGCCGGGTGGTGCGGTTCGCGACCGGCCCGGCCGGGGCCGGGGCCTCCGGGTGGGTGCTGGCCGGCGCCGGGCTGCTCGTCCTGGCCTTGGCGTGGGGTCCCCGCCTCGTGTGGGCGGCGCGGGGCTGGGCGCTGGTGGTGCTCGGCTGGGCGTGCACCTGGGTGCCCGCCCGGCTCGGCTGGCCGGTCCCGGCGCCCGAGGGGACGCTGGTGCCGGCCGCGCTCGGCCTCGCCTTGGCGGTGGGGCTCGGTGCCGCCGCGTTCGCCGAGGACGTCCGGCGGTTCCACTTCGGATGGCGGCAGGTCGCCTCGGTCGGCGGGGCGCTGGCCCTGTCGTTCCCGGCGGCGGCGTTCGCGGTCGACGCCTGGGACGGCGCCTGGCACACCCCGGCCCGGGGCTGGCCGGAGCAGCTCGGCTGGGTCGCCGCCGAACGTTCCGAGGGCGGCTTCCGGGTCCTGTGGCTCGGCGACCCGTCGGCCCTGCCCCTCGACCCGTTGCGGTCGGGCCCGCTCGGCTACGGCCTCACCGACTCCGGGACCGGGGACGCCCGAGTGCTGCTGCCGCCGCCCGACGGTGACGCCCGTCGCCTCCTGGCCCGCACGGTGGCGGCCCTGCGGGAGCACCGCAGTCCCCGCTTGGGCAGGGTGCTGGGGGTGCTCGCCGTCCGCTACGTCGTCGTGCCGCAACGCCTCGCCCCCGACGGCCCGGCCCGGCCCGCGCCCGCCTCGCTGCTGGCGGCGCTGGAGGCCCAGCTCGATCTCGTGCGCCTCGAGCAGGGCGAGGGCCTCGCCGTGTACGAGGTCGAGACGTGGGTCCCGACCCGCGCCGCGCTCGCGGGTGGAACGGTCCCGGCGCCGGGGGCAGACGACCCGCTGCGGGCGGCGCTGGCCGCCGAGGTGGGCCGGGAGCGGCCGTGGACGCCCGGTCGGGCGGTGCCGGCCGGTGCGCTGGTGGAGGCGACCGCCGCCGACGACCGGTTCGTGGCCGGCGCCGTGCCGGGCCCCGTGCGCCGCAGCCGCCCGGCCTACGGCTGGGCGAACGCCTGGGAGCTGGACCGCGCCGGGGCGGTGACGCTCCACGACGCCCGCCAATGGCGGCGCAACGCGGCGGTGGCCGTACAGGTGGTGGCGTGGGCGGCGCTGGCGGCCTGGGGCCTCGGTCTCCATCACCGTGCCGTCGCGGTCCGGTCCCGGCTGCGACGTCGAGGCGGGCCCGATGGGTGAACAGCTGCCGGAGCGCCCGCACGGGCCGCGCCGGGCCGGGGTGCTGGTCGCGATCGGCCTGGTGCTGGCCGGCTGGGGGGTGCTCGCCACGGTGGTCGAGCGGCCCACCGCCCCGGCGGCAGGTCCGGCCGGCACCGTGGAGGTCCCGCCGAGGGGTGCCCTCGGCGTCGCCTGGGTGTGCGCCGAAGGGACCGGCGACACCCCGGGCCGGGCCCCCGAGACGCTCTGGCTGGCCAACCCATCGGTCCGCCCGGCGGCGGCGCAGGTGCGGGTGCAGGCCGAGGGTCGCGAGCTCGGGCGGCGCGACGTGCCGCTCGGGCCGTGGTCGGTGGCGGTGGTGCCGGTTGCCGAGATCGGCGCTCATCCCGACCCCGTCGTGCTCGTCGAGAGCTCCGGCGGGCAGGTGATCGCGGCCCATGTGATCGCCGCCGCCGGCGACGTCGGCGTCGCTGCGTGCCGGCGCCCACCGACGGGCGCGACCTTCGCCGCGGGGCTCACCACCCTGCGGGGTGCCCAGGCCGTCGTTGCGCTGGCCAACCCGTTCCCCGACGACGCGATCGTCGACGTCGCGGCGCTCACCCTCAGGGGGCCCCTGGCACCCGAGCGGCTGCAGGGGATCATCGTGGCACGCCGCAGCCGCGTCACCGTCCCGCTCGGCGAGTTCGTCCGCCGCCAGGCGCCCGTCGCGGTGCAGGTGACCACACGGCGGGGGCGGGTGGCGGCGGAGTTGTCGTTACGCCTCGACGGGGTCGAAGGCCGTCGCGGATTCGCGCTCAGCCCGGGGCTCGACACCCCGGTCCGCCGCTTCGGGTTCCCGGCCGGCGCAACGAGCCCGGGGCGCACCCAGGAGCTGATCCTGGCGAACCCCGGCGACGCTGCGGCCCGGGTGCGGGTGCGGGTCCGTCTCGACGGTCGGGCCCGTCTCGCCCCCCGGGACCTGGTGGTCCCCGCCCGCTCGCTCGTCGCCGTGGATGCAGGAGAGCGGGTCCCTGCCGGCACCGGCTACCACGTCACGGTGCGGGCCGAGCGGCCGGTGATGGCCCAGATGCTCATCACGTCGCGCGAGCCGGCTGCGGCGGCGAGCCGGGGAATCGCCTGGCCCACGGGCGAGCCCCGCAGCGCACGTCGCTTCGTGGTGGTGCCGGCCAGGGCGACACCGCGCTCCTCGGACGTGCTGGCCGTCGCCAACGCCGGGCGGCGGGCGGTGCGGGTGCGCGTGTGGGCGTTCGGCGACGGGGAGCGGCGGCCCGTCGCCGGAGCCGGCGGCGTGGTGGTCCGGGCGGGGCAGCGGCGGGTCGTCGACCTCGCCGCGGTTCCGTCTGCATCTGCGTTGCTCGTCGAAGCCGACGGCCCGGTATGGGTGGCCCGCGACGCGTGGGCCGGGCCGGGGATCAGCGTCGAGGGAGGGATCCCCGACCCGGGGTCCGACCGGGCGCCGTCGGCCACGCCCCGGCGGTCCGGACGGGCATGAGCTCCTCGGTGGCCGTGCCGTCACCGACCGGGCCGGACCCGTCCCCGTCCTCCCGGGCCGTCCGGCACGCCGAGACGGTCCCGGTACCCTCCCCGTGTGCTCGAGCGGGCGGCGGTCACCGCGGTGGTGGTGGCGGTGGTCGCCGCCGTGGCGTGGTGGTGGCAGCGCCGCGACCGGGGGCGACGTCCGGTACCGCTCGCCGGACGCGACGCACTGCCCCGCCAGGTGCACCGGCACGACCTCGACGGTGGGACGAGGCCGTGGCTGGTGGTGCTGTTCAGCTCCCGGGGCTGCGCGAGCTGCCGGGTGGTCGAGGAGGCGATCGCCGGCCTGGCGGATCCCGAGGTCGCGCTGCGGGAGGTGGTCTACGAGGACGAGCCCGGACTGCACGCCCGCTACCGGGTGCCGGGCGTGCCGATGCTCCTGGTCGCCGATGCCGACGGGGTGGTGCGGGCCGGTTGGCTGGGGCCGCTCGGGCGGGCCGAGTTCGACGCGCTGCTGCACGAGGCACGCACCGCCACAGGGCCGCCGTCGCGCGGTTGACCGGAGGTCCGGCTCAGGTGGTGTTCGGCGGCCGTTTCGCGTAAGGGGTGGGGGACAGCACCTCCGAGCCCGCAGGCTGGTCGGGCGCGGTGTCGGCGGGCACCGGCTCGTCCGGGCCGCGGAGCTTGCGGGGCCCACCGGCGTGGAACCCCATCGCGTCGTCGACGAGGCGCTCAACCTCGAGGCCGTCGAGCGTCTCGTGCTCGAGCAGGGCCCGGGCCACGGCGTCGAGACCGGGACGGAACCTGGTGAGCAGCTCGCGGGTGCGCTGCTCCTGGGTGCGCAGGATCCGCTCGACCTCCTCGTCGATCACCCGGGCCGTCTCGTCCGAGTAGTCCCGGGTGTGCACAAGGTCCTCCCCGAGGAAGACCGCGCCCTGGGACCCCCAGGCCATCGGGCCGATCCGGTCCGACATCCCCCACTCGCGCACCATGCGGCGGGCGATCTCGGTGGCGCGCACCAGATCGTTCTGCGCGCCGGTCGACTGGGTGCTGAACACCACCTCCTCGGCGACGCGCCCACCCAGCAGGACGCACAGCATGTCGTTGAGGAACTCGCGGTCGTGGGAGTAGCGCTCCTCCTCCGGGAGCTGCTGGGTCATCCCCAGCGCCATCCCGGTGGGCAGGATCGTCACCTTGTGCACCGGGTCGGCGTGCTCGAGCACGTACGCCGCGACCGCGTGCCCGCCCTCGTGGTAGGCGGTGTGCTCCTTCTCCTCCTCGTTCATCATCACCGTGGGTCGACGCAGACCCATGAGGACCCGGTCGCGGGCGTCCTCGAAGTCCTCTTTGTGGATCGCGGTCGCCCCGCGGCGCACCGCGAACAGCGCCGCCTCGTTCACCAGGTTCGCCAGGTCGGCGCCGGACATGCCCGGCGTGCCGCGGGCCACGACCTCGACCGACACGTCGTCGGCGATCTTCTTGTCGCGGAAGTGCACCTTGAGGATCTCGATGCGCTCCTCGAGGGTCGGCAGCGGCACCATGATCTGGCGGTCGAACCGGCCGGGCCGCAGCAGCGCAGGGTCGAGGATGTCGGGGCGGTTCGTGGCCGCCATCATCACGATGCCCTCGGAGCCCTCGAAACCGTCCATCTCGGCCAGCATCTGGTTGAGGGTCTGCTCCCGCTCGTCGTGCCCACCGCCGAGCCCCGCACCCCGCTTGCGGCCGATCGAGTCGATCTCGTCGATGAAGATGATCGCCGGGGCCTGCTTGCGGGCGGTCTGGAACAGGTCGCGCACCCGCGCCGCGCCGACCCCCACGAACATCTCCATGAAGTCCGAGCCGGTGATGGCCACGAACGGGACGCCGGCCTCGCCGGCGACCGCCCGGGCGATGAGCGTCTTGCCGGTGCCGGGCGGGCCGACGAGCAACACACCCTTGGGGATTCGGGCCCCGATCTCCCGGAACTTCTGGGGGCTGCGCAGGAAGTCGACCACCTCGGTGATCTCCTGCTTCACCGCCGAGTACCCGGCGACGTCGGAGAAGGTCGTCTTCGGCTTCTCGGCGTTGTACACCTTGGCCCGGGAACGGCCGATGTTCATCACTGCGCC
Organism: uncultured Acidimicrobiia bacterium; assembly: GCA_937949585.1. Classification (GTDB taxonomy): domain Bacteria; phylum Actinomycetota; class Acidimicrobiia; order IMCC26256; family CALEDW01; genus CALEDW01. The sequence goes on along the minus strand of CALEDW010000045.1, from coordinate 3,310 downwards.
CATCTGCCCTTGGGCGCGGCGGTTCATCCACACGAAGAACCCGATGATGAGCACCACCGGCAGGATCCACACGAGGATGTTGACGATCGGGTTCGTCTCGGTGCGGGTGTAGCGCCACTCGACGGACTTCTCGTCGAGCAGCTCGACGAACGACGGCTGGAAATCGTTGTTCGGGCCGGTCGAGCGGAACCGGGTGCTGCCGTCGACCGCTTCCCGCAGCTCCCCGGAGATCTTGCCCGACGACGGGTCGTACTCGAGGGTGCGGACGTTGCCGTCACGCACCTGCTCCTGCAGCCGGGAGAACGTGAGGTCGGTCTGGCCGCCCCGCCCCGAGCCGATGCTGGTGAACAGGAACACCGCCACGAGCACCCCGAGCACCGCGAGCGGTACCCAGCGCGGCCACGGGCGGGCGGGGGGGCGGGGCGGCTGCGGCCCGGAGGGGCCCGGGCGGGCCGGGCCGGGCCGGGAGTCGTCTCCAGGTGCGCTCACGTCGGCTCCTCGATCCTTGCGCGGCGCCGCCCGCCCGTCACCGGCCGCTCGGCGCCGTCCGGGCACCATGCTAGGACTCGGACGTGACCGACGAGTCGGCGGGTCGCTCGCCGCACGCCGCCCGCATCGGCTGGGGTCTCCCCGACGCCGTCGCCGCCTGGGCCGCCGGGCTGGTGGCCGGAAGCGTGGCGGTGGCGGTCGTGACGTCGGTGGAGGGGCGCAGCCGGCCCGGCACCGCAGGGGTGCTGGTGGCGGTGGTCGCCCAGTTCGCCGCCTCCGTCGCCGTGGCGGTCCGGGCGGCCGGCAAGGGCCGCGGTCACCTCCGCGACGACTTCGGCCTGATCGTGCGGTTGCGGGACGCCCGCTGGGCGCTGGTCGGCGCGGCCGGCCAGGTGGCCGGCACCGTCGCGATGTGGCCCATCGTGCGGATCACCGGCGAGCGCGACCCCCAGGAGCTCGTGCGGATCCTGCGGGACGCACCCGTCGGTGGGTTCGTGCTCATGGCCCCGGCGGTCGTGGTGCTCGCTCCGGTCGCCGAGGAACTCGTGTTCCGGGGGATCCTCCTCCGGTCGATGTGCCGTCGGCTCGACGTACCGGCGGCGGTGGTGACGGCCGCGGTGGGTTTTGCCGCCGTCCACCTCCTGGATCCCGGGGCGACGGTCGTGGTCGCGCCGCTCCTCGGTCTCGGGCTCGCCGCCGGGTTCCTCGCCGTGCGCACCGGCGAGCTCTCGGCGCCGATCTGGTTGCACGCCGGCTTCAACGCGGCGACCGTGGTGCTCCTCGCCGCCACCCGCTGACCGGCATCATCCCTCAAATCATCCCCATCATCCTCGGATCATTCTCCAGATCGGCGGGCCGGGAGGTCGACGTCACCGGTGACGCGAGACCCCGGGCAGCCGGGAGGCGAGGAGCGACGAGGAGGACGGCGATGCAGTGTCGGCGGTGCGCCAAGCCGAAGATGGTGGAGATCCGCATGACGGTCTCCGACGTGGACCTGCGGTTCCTGCGGTGCGTGCGCTGCGAGGCGCAGCACTGGCTCAGCCCGGACGGAGAGGTGCCGCTCCGGGCTGTGCTGGACCTCGCCCGGGTCACCCGCTAGGAGGGGCAGGCCGGTCGCCACCGGGGCCGGGTGCCGACGGCACCACCCGGCCCGTCTCGCGGCGGGGGCGACCGGAGCGATCCGGCGGTGAACCGGCGGAGACGGTCGGGCCCTCGATGGTGAGGGCCCGACCGTCGCGTTCCGACCCCGGACGTCCGCCTGCCCCGGAGTCGGCCCCCTCGGCTGCCATGCTGGCGTGATGAGCGTGCTGTCGGGAACGGCGCCGTCCGAGGCGCCGCCCGACGCGTCGGCCGTTCCCCCCGGGCCGGGGGAACCGCTCGCCGGTCCCGACGCTGCGACGCGGCGGATCTGGTCGTGGTGCGCGCTCGTCGTGGTCGGCGCCTGCTGCGCCGTGGTGGCCTGGCAGCTCCGGCCGGCCCTCCTGCTGCGGGACAGCACCCCCGCCGGCGGCGACATGGGCGCGCACGTCTGGTTCCCGGCCTTCATGCGAGACCACCTGCTGCCCCGGCTGCGCGTCGCCGGGTGGAGTCCCGACTGGTTCGCCGGGTTCCCCGCCGGCCAGTTCTACTTCCCGCTCCCCGCGCTGGCGACCGTCGCGCTCGACGTGTTCCTGCCGTACACAGTGGCCTTCAAGCTCGTGGCGGCCTCCGGGGCGGTGGCGATCCCGGCGGCGGCCTGGGTGGCGCTGCGGGGCCTCGGGGCGCGCCGCCCGGCCCCGGAGCTCGCGGCGGTGGCCACCGTGCCGTTCCTCTTCTACAAGGGGGTCCCGGCCGCCGACGCCGCCTCCGAAGCCGGGCGGATCGCCCAGAACCAGCGGATCATGGGCGGTCCGCTGGTCAGCGTGCTGGCCGGCGAATACTCGTTCACCATCGCGCTCGCCGCGGCGCTGGCCTTCTGCGGCGCGCTGGGCCTGGTGCTGCGGCGCGGCCGGGCCCGGGCGCCGGCCGCGGTGCTGCTGGCCGCCACCGTCACCTCCCACCTGGTGGTGGGGATCTTCGCCGGGGTCGCCGCCCTGTGGATCGTCGTCTGGTTCCGGGCCCGGCGGGCCGGCGCCGCCGTGGCGGTGGGCGGCGTCGCCGCTGCGCTCACCGCCGCCTGGACGCTGCCGCTGCTCGCCACGTTCGGCGAAACGGCGAACATGCGCTACGAGAAGCTCACCGCCTACCTCGACTACCTGCTGCCCACCGGGTGGGGGTGGGTGGCGGTCCCGGCACTGGTGGGCCTGGGCGCGGCGGTGGCCGAACGCGACCGTGGGGTGGCGGCGGTGGCCTCCACGGCCCTGACGTTCGCCGCGGTGTTCCGGTTCTGGCCGGAGCTGCACGCCTGGAACCTTCGCTTCCTTCCGTTCTGGTACCTCGGGATGCTGCTCGTCGCCGCCGCCGGCGTCGCCGCCGCGCTCCGGCTCACCGCCACCGCCATCGCCGCCCGGACGGTGCCTGCGGCGCCGGTGGTGGTCGGGGGCACCGGGGTCGACCCCGGCGGCCCGGATGCGGCGGTGTGGTCGCTGCCCGAGGGGTTCGTCACCGGACCGCCGGATCCGGCGGCGGCGCTCCGGGCCCGGCGGCTGCGCTCGGCCCTCGCCGCCGGCCTGGTGGTGGCCGTCGGCGCGGCGGTGGTGGGCCGGTCCGTGCAGACCCGGGGATTCCTCGACTTCTGGGCCGAATGGAACTTCGCCGGCTACGAGGACACCAACCCGGGCTCCACGAAGCCCAAGGCCTGGGACGAGACCCGAGTCACGCTGATCGGCGGTGGAACCGGGTC
>CALEDW010000044.1 GCA_937949585.1 uncultured Acidimicrobiia bacterium | reverse complement strand
ACCGGCGCGGGCGCGGCGGGACCCTCGGGAAACTCACGGCACCGGTGAGATCGGCACGACGCCGACCGGAGTTGAGGTCCCCGCACGCGGATCCTCGACTGGGCGCGCCGCGGTGGTGGTCGGGCCGGCGCTCATGGTGCGGGCTCCTCCTGCCGTGGCTCTGCGCCCGGGCGGCCGGCCGAAGGCCCTCCTCCGGGAGGGAACCCTACGGACCCGACGGGGAGGTCGGCAAGGTCGCCCCGGTCGCCGCCGTCGCGGCGCGGAGCCGGGGTTGCGCGTCGCCCTGCTCTGCGGTCCGGGGGCGGGGCGCGGGCACCGCCGGTCGCCGGACACCCGACGCGGCGGCCAGCAACCGGCAGGTCGCGATCCACACCGCGGTCGCCCCGGCCACGTGCAGGCCGACGAGCAGGGCCGGGACCCCGGTGAAGTACTGGGTCCACCCGATCGCCGCCTGCGCGACCGCGAGTCCGAGGAGCACTCCGAGGGGACGCACCAGGCGGCGGGGTGACCCGGCGCGCACGACGGCGCCCGTGAGCAGGAGCAGGAACCCGAGGAACACCAGCACCGACACGCTGTGCACCCGCGCCGCGTCCGGGACCGCGACGTCGAGGCGGGCGGCACGCACGCCGTCCGGCGTCCCGGCGTCACCGGCGTGCGGGCCGGCGCCGGTCACCACGGTCCCGGTCACCAGCACCACGCTCGCCGCCAGCACCGCAACCCCGGCCAGGCGCCGGGGCTGTCCCCACCGGCGGCCCCGAGGTGGCGGGTCGGGCAGGCCGGCCCGGTGGTGGAGCCACACCGCGTCGGCGAGCAGGACCGCCGAGAGCAGGAAGTGCCCCATCACGAACGGTGGCGCGAGGTGGCGGGCCACCACGAGCGCGCCGAGCAGGGCTTGGGCGATCACCCCACCCACCAGACCGGCCGAGAGCCAGACCAGGTCGCGCCGGCGGGGCACCCGGAGCAGCGATCCGAGCACCGCGGCGATCACCCCGAGCGACACCAGCCCGGTGATGGTCCGGTTGACGAACTCGATCATCGCATGGGTGTTCGTGGCCGAGCGGGGCGTGAGGCTGCCCGGCTCGCAGTTCGGCCACTCGGGGCAGCCCAGACCCGACCCCGTGAGGCGCACGGCCGCACCGGTGACCACGATGAGGGCGAGGAGCACGAGTGCCACGAGGGTCACCGTGCGGTAGCGGGTCGGGGAGATCCGCAGGCGGCGGCGACCGGGCCCCATGAGGACCGCAGCCTACGGCCGGTCGTGACCCGTCCCCTGATCGGGTGGCCGCCCCGTGGATGCCGGCGCCACGACGGCGGGTGGCCACGACGGTGCTTTTCGCAACGGCCGTCACCGCCGCCGCGCACGAGGCGCGGGCGGGCCGACGGGGCCGTGCGGGGCTCGGGCGGTGAGCCCCGGGCCGGTCCCGGCCGGACCCGCTCACGGTAACGTCGGGCCGGTGCCGCCCGACCCCGAGACCGACGAGTTCGCGTTGCTGCCCGAGCACGCCGCCGAGCTCGGGCTGCCCTGGCGGGCACCGACGGTGGCCCGGGCCGAAGTGGGGCTGGCGGACGGGCGCCGGCTCCGGGCGATCCGCTGGGGCACCGACCCGGTGGAGGTGGTGTTCTTGCACGGCGGCGCGCAGAACGCCCACACCTGGGACAGCGTCGCCTACGCCCTCGACCGCCCGGCCCTCGCCGTCGACCTCCCGGGACACGGCCGCTCGGACTGGCGGGCCGACCGCCGCTACACCCCCGAGACGATGGCCGAGGACGTGGCGGCGGCCGTCGCCGACCTGGCGCCCGAGGCGCGTGCGGTCGTCGGCATGTCGCTGGGGGGCCTGACGGCGGTGGCGCTCAGCCGCCTCGCCCCCGAGCTGGTCCGCCACCTCGTCCTCGTCGACATCACCCCCGGGGTCACGGGCGAGAAGGCCGCGTCGATCGCCGCGTTCGTCGCCGGACCCGAGTCCTTCGCCAGCTTCGAGGAAATGGTGGAACGCACCGTCGCCTATCACCCACACCGGTCGGTGGCCTCGCTGCGGCGCGGCGTCTGGTACAACGCCCGCCGCCGGTCCGACGGCCGGTGGGTCTGGCGGTACGACCGGTTCGAGCGCTCGGGGGTGCTCGACCGCGAGCTGCTGGAACGTTGCTGGGACCAGATCGGCGCGCACCCGGCGCCGCTGTGGCTCGTTCGGGGCGGGCGGTCGCCGGTCGTGTCCGACGACGACGTGGCCGAGCTGCGGCGCCGGCGCCCGGATGCCAGGGTGGAGGTCGTGCCCGGCGCCGGCCACTCGGTCCAGGGCGACGCGCCGGCGGCGTTGGCCGCCCTCCTCGGCGAGCTGTGGTGAGCACGTCGGCGGCGGCGATCCGGCGGTACCGGTCGCGCTCCCTGTGGCTCGATCAGCTCCCCGACCTCCAGGTACGTCCCGCCCTGGCCGGCGACGACGACGCCGAGGTGGTGATCGTCGGCGCCGGGCTCACCGGCCTCTGGTGCGCCTACCACCTCCTCGAAGCCACCCCCCGGCGACGGGTCGTGGTGCTCGAGGCCGAGACCGCCGGGTTCGGGGCGTCGGGCCGGAACGGCGGGTGGTGCTCCGCCCTCTTCCCGCTGAGCTGGCCCCGCGTGGCGCGCCTCCACGGCGCCGCCGAAGCCCGAGCGTTGTATGCCGCGCTGTGCGACGTGGTGGCGGAGGTCGGTGCGGTGTGCCGCCGCGAGGGCATCGACGCCGGTTACCACCGGGGCGGCACCCTCACCCTGGCCCGCACCCCGGCCCAGCGGGACCGGATCCGGGCCGGTCTCGCCGCCGACGCCGAGCTCGGTCTCGACACCGGCACCTGGCTCGACCCCCCCGAAGTCGAACGGCGCCTGCGGGTCCCGGGGGTCCTCGGCGCCGCCTTCACCCCCCACTGCGCGCGTCTGAACCCGGCGGTGCTCGTCCGCGGCCTCGCCCGCGCGGTGGAGCGCCGCGGCGGCGTCGTCCACGATCGGAGCCCGGTGCGGGAGGTGAGCCCGGGGCGGGTGCGCACCCCGCTGGGCACGGTGCGCGCCGAGCACGTGGTGCTGGCGACCGAGGCCTACACCGTGCGGTTCCGGGAGCTGCACCGGCGGGTGCTCCCGGTGTGGTCGCTGATGGTGGCCACCGAGCCGCTCCCCGAATCGTTCTTCGCCGAGGTGGGCTGGGCCGGCTGCGAGACCCTCACCGACGGCCGGCATCTCGTGATCTACGCGCAGCGCACTCCCGACGACCGGATCGCGTTCGGCGGACGCGGGGCCCCGTACCACTTCGGGTCCCGGATCACCGACGCCTACGACCGGCACGACCCGACGTTCGCGTCGTTGCGCGCGGCGCTCGCCGAGCTGTTCCCCGCACTCGGGGACGCTCGCACGACCCACGCCTGGGGCGGCCCGCTCGGGGTACCCCGGGACTGGCATCCCAGCGTCGGCTACGCACCCACCAGCCGCATCGGATGGGCGCGGGGCTACGTCGGTGACGGCGTGGCCGCAGCCGCGCTGGCCGGGGCGACGCTGGCCGACCTGGTGGACGGACGGGACACCGGACGGACCCGGCTCTGCTGGGTGCAGCACCGCAGTCCCGACTGGGAGCCCGAACCGTTGCGCTGGCTGGGGGTGAACCTGGCCGCTCGTGCCGCCGCGACCCTGGATCACCTCGAGGCCCGCGGCCGGGATCTCGCCCTGCTGCGGCGCGGCCTCGAGGGTCTCACCGGCGCTTGAGCGTCCGCCGAGGCGGTGCGCGCTCCAGCCGGGCGGCCCGCCTGCCGATCATCGCGAGGCGGACCGTTCGGTTCCCTCCCGGACCGGGCGGCCCGCAGGTCGGATACGACGGCTCGGGGGACACCGTCGATGGCGGACGAGGTGTGGAGCTCGGCGAGCACCC
>CALEDW010000043.1 GCA_937949585.1 uncultured Acidimicrobiia bacterium | reverse complement strand
GCGCCGGGCCAGCGCCCCGGAGGTGAGCCCGATGCGGGCCCGCACCGCCCGCCAGTCGGCCCGCCCGAGCTCCGCGCCGAGCAGGCGGACCCGGCCCGCCGTCGGCACCAGCCGGGCCGCCGCCACGAGCAGCAGGGTGGTCTTACCCGACCCGTTCGGCCCCAGGACCACCCAGCGCTGCCCGGGCCCGACCGTCCAGTCGATCCCGTCGAGGATCGCGACGCCGTCACGCACCACCCGCACCCCGGCCAGCTCCACCACCGCCTGCACGCCGGCAGCCTCGCGCACCACACCCCCGCGACCCCCGCGCCCGGCCTCGTCGAGCACGCCGTGCCCGGCCTCGTCGAGCACGCCGTGGCCGGGGTCGCGGGTGCACCGGGGTGTGGGCGCCGCGCCTGAGCCGGACGTCCCGCCTGCACCACCCGGTACGCTCCGGCGCCGTGGCCGCCCGAGGCGTCGACCCGTTCGCCGACACCGACGATCAGGCCGCGCTGCGGGACCTGGCCCGCACCGTGGCCCGCCGTGACCTGGCCCCCCGGGCCCGCCACTGGGACGAGACCGAGGAGTTCCCCGACGCGTCGCTCGAGGCGCTGCGGCGCTCCGAGCTGCTGGGGATCACCGTCGGCGAGCGCTGGGGCGGGGCCGGTCTCGGCGACGTGGAGGCCGCGATCGTGCTCGAGGAGCTGGCCCGGGTCGACGTGTCGAGCGCGATCCTGGCCCAGCTCGGCTACAACGGGCCGCCCCGGGCGATCGAGCACCTCGGGTCCGACGCGCTGCGGGACCGGTGGCTGCCCTTGGCCGCCCGGGGCGAAGCGCTGTTCTGCATCGGGATCTCCGAGACCGAAGCCGGCTCGGCGGTGCAGCACCTGCGGACCCGGCTCGTCCCCGACGGCGAGGGCTGGCGGCTCGAGGGCTACAAGAACTACGTGACCGGGGGGCATCGGGCCCGGGCCTGCCTGGTGTGGTGCCGCTTCCCCGGTTCCGCACCGGGAGCGACGCAGGGCATCGGCGCCGTGGTCGTCGACCTCGAGGCCGACGGGGTGAGCGTCACCGGCACCCACCAGAAGATGGGCCTGCGGGGCACCAGCGAAGCCGAGCTCGCCTTCGACGGGGTGCAGGTCCGGCCCGAGGACGTGCTCGTCGCAGGCGACCCGGGGAGCAACGACGGGTTCAAGACGCTCATCGGGCACATCAACCACGAACGCTGCGGCAACGCGGCGATGTGCATCGGTGCCGCCCAGGGCGCCCTCGAGTACGCCGTCGCCTACGTGCGCGACCGTCGGATCGGGGATCGGCCGCTCGCCGATCTGCAAGGCCTGCAGTGGAAGCTCGCCGACATGGCCACCCGCCTGGAGGCGGCCCGGTTGCTGCTCGGTCGGGCGGTGCGCCTGGCCGGTCCGGGAGGTACCCCGCCGGCGCTGGAAACCGCGATGGCCAAGCTGGCCGCCAACGAGGCCGCGAAGTTCGTGTGCGACGAGGCGATCCAACTCCTGGGCGGGTACGGCTACTCCCGGGAGTACCCCGTGGAACGGGTGTACCGCGACGTGCGGGGCCTGTGCATCGGGGCCGGGACCACCGAGATCCAACGCAACCTCATCGGCGGTCGCCTGGTCCGCGGCGACGTGCCCACCGGCGGGGCCTGGGTCCCACCCCGGCCGGTCTGACCGGGAGCGTCCCGGGCGTGCGCGCCTGGTACCGACCGCCCGAGGCCGCCGCGTGGCGCCGTCCGGGAGGACCGTGGGACACCCCGACCCTCGACCGTCTCCCGGCCCTGCATCGGATCGTCGGCCCCGACCCGCTGGCCCGCACCGCCGGGGCGCTCGCCGCCCACGGGGCCCGGTCCGGCGGTGTCGTCACCTGGCCGGCACGGAACCGGCCTGCCGACCTCACGCTCCTCGCCGCCTGCTGGCGCCTCGGTGCGGTCGCCGCACCACGTCATCCCCGGGCCGGGGCCGCCGAGACCTCGGCGTTCGTCGGGGCGCTGCGAGCGACCGGTGCCCGGGTGCTCGAGCTCGACGCGGTGCCGCCCACCGGCCCCCTGGCGTTCCCGGACGTGTCGGCCCCGCCCGTGGCCACCTCGTCGGCCCGGCCCGCGGCGGTGGCCGTGGCGTTGGCGACCGGTGGGACCAGCGGGGAGACCAAGGTGGTGCTGCACACCCACCGGGCCCTCTCGTACAAGGCGATCACGATGGCAGCCTTCCACGGGCTCGGCCCCGACGACGCGGTGCTCATGCCGGCCCCACTGGCCCACGTTTCCGGGTTGCTCAACGGCCTGCTCGTCCCGGCCGCGGTCGGGATGCGGGTGGCGCTCATGGAGCGCTGGGACCCCGAAGAGGCCCTGACCCGCATCGCCGCCGAACGGGTGACGTTCATGGTCGGGCCCCCCACCTTCTTCCGTCACCTCATGGACACCCCCCGCTTCACACCGGAGCGGGTCCGCAGCCTCCGCCTCGTGTCCTGCGGCGGCACCGGGATCACCCCGGCCTTCGTCCAGGAGGCCGCGGCCCGGCTCGGGGCGGTGGTGAAACGCTCCTACGGATCCACCGAGGCCCCCACCGTC
>CALEDW010000042.1 GCA_937949585.1 uncultured Acidimicrobiia bacterium | reverse complement strand
TCACCGGGCCCGGGCGCGCCCGAGCCGCTCGAAGGCGGCGGGCTCGAAGCCGAGCTCGGCGGCGATCGCCTCACGGGTGAGTCGCAGCATCTCGGCCTTGCCCAGCAACCGGCGGTGGAGCACCACCTGGAGGCTGAGGCCGTCCATCAGGGCGCTCAGGCGCCAGGCGGCGGCGCGGGGGTCCGCACAGCGGAACCGGCCTTCGGCCACCCCCTCGGTGATGATGCGCTCGAGCAACCCGACCCAGGTCTGGTCGAGTTCCATCGAGATCTCCCGCAGGCGCGGGTTGCGCAGGGCCGCTCCCCAGGCGTCGATCCACAGTTGCCACGACAGGTCGCGCCGGCCGGGAACGTAGGCCTGCACCACCCGGTCGATACGGGCCAGGGCGTCGTCGGCGGCGGCCACCGCCTTCTCCAGCCGCTGGATCTCGGCGTCGGCGGCGAAGCGCAGCGTTTCGGCCAGCAGGTCGTCCTTCGAGGAGAAGTGGTAGTGGATGAGCCCCGTGCTCACCCCGAGGTGCGCCGCCACGTCCTGGACGCGGGTGCCGGCGAACCCTTTGGCCAGTACCACCGCCCGGGTCGCGGCGAGGATCTCGGCCCGACGCAGCTCGACGCTGACCCGCTGGCGGGTGCGGGTCCGGGGGGTGGGCACCCCCGGATCGTACCGGCGGTCCCGGCCGCCGCGGCCGGGCGTCTGGGCCGGCCGCGTCATCCCCCGTCCGGCTCGCCGAGTGCTGCCCGCAAGAGCCCGTGCAGGTGGGCGACGCCGCGTTCGTGGAGCGTGGACAGCACGCCGTGGGCCGAGCAGCCGGCGTCGTAGGTGCGCTGCAGCGCCTCGCAGATCCGCAGGTCCTGGGCCACCACGTCGCGGGTCGCCTCGTACTGGGCGGCGCGCCGCTCCTCGGGCACGCCGGGATCCCACAGGTAGTCGCGCTCCACGATCGTGGTGTCCGCCGCGGTGGGCGTGAGGCGGAAGGTGGCGGCAAAGCCGTGGAACATCGACAGCATCGTGTTCGGCCACACCGTCACGTAGGCGCCGTTGTTGAACGGCTCGGGTGCCGGGCAGTCCGCCACGCCCGCCCAGCCGGCGTCCCGCGGCCGAAAGCGCGCCAGGGCCTCCTCGCTGCGGTCGCGGGGTGCCAGCGGCCGGTCCCAGGCGAACACGACCGGACCGTCGCATTCCATCGGGTACTCGTAGCCGGCGGCGGGGAGCTGGGTGTGCACGAACGGGGTGTGGTAGTTCTCCGAGTAGTTCTCCAGCAGCACCTTCCAGTTGGCGCGGCACACGTAGCGGTCCCGGCGGTCGACCTCGAGGTGCTCGAGCCGGTAGGGCGCGAGCCCTGCGGCCAGCGGCCCGGGGTCGAACGGCGCCGCCGCCGGGTCGAGGTTCACGAGCACCGAGCGGGCGAAGGTGGTCACCGCCACGGGGAGCAGTCCGGAGCAGGACGGGTCGAATTCCTCCGGGTTGCCGACCCCGGCGGCCCGGGCCAGCGACCCGTCGAGGCGGTAGACCCAGCCGTGGTACGGGCAGGCCAACGCCCGGGCCGTCCCGGTGCCTTCGACGAGCGGCGCGCCGCGGTGGCGGCAGACGTTCAGGAACGCCCGCAGCGTGCGCTCGGCGTCTCGCACCACCACCACCGGGACCGGCCCGACGGTGGCCGCCAGGTAGGAGCCGGGTTCGGCCACGTCGGTGTCGAGACCCACCCCGACCCAGCAGCGCCGGAAGACGCGGTCGAGTTCCCGACGATGATGTGCGGGGTCGGCGTACCAGGACCCGGGCAGCGTGGTGGCCACGGCCCCACGATAGCGACGGACTGATCGGTCAGTCAGTAGTGGTAGCCGGGCTGGTGTGGCGGTGCCGGGCGGGTGTGGCGGTGCCGGGCCGAGGCGTGACAGCGCGGGCCGGGGGCGGGCATGATGCTGCGCGATGTGGGCACGGCATGACCGGGCGGAGCCGGGTGCCGGTGCGACCGTTGCCGACGACTCCGCCGCCGGGCCCGACCGGCGTACGGCCGGCCCGCCGAACGGTCGCCGGGGGGGCCGCCCGGGAGGCCGGGTCGAGCTCGTCGGGCTCACGAAGCGCTACGGCGACCACGAGGCGGTGGCCGGGATCGACCTGGTGATCGAGCCGGGCGAGTTCTTCTCACTCCTCGGCCCCTCTGGGTGTGGGAAGACGACGACGCTGCGGATGATCGCCGGTTTCGAAGAGCCCGACGCCGGCGCGGTGCGCATCGACGGCGTCGACATGTCGCGGGTTCCGGCACACCGCCGACCGGTGAACACGGTGTTCCAGAACTACGCCTTGTTCCCGCACCTCGACGTGGTCGGCAACGTGTCGTACGGGCTTCGGTGGCGCAAGGACCTCTCGAAGAGCGAGCGGACCCGGCGGGTGGCCGACGCGATCTCGCTCGTGCGCCTCGACGGGCTGGAGCGGCGCCGCCCGGCGCAGCTGTCGGGTGGGCAGCAGCAGCGGGTGGCGCTCGCCCGGGCGCTGGTGCTGCGCCCGGCGGTCCTGCTGCTCGACGAACCGCTCGGGGCCTTGGACGCCAAGCTGCGCAAGGCCCTGCAGGGCGAACTGGCGGCGCTGCAGCGCGAGGTCGGCATCACGTTCTGCTACGTGACCCACGACCAGGAAGAGGCGCTCACCATGAGCGACCGGCTGGCGGTCATGGACCGGGGGCGGGTGGTGGGGATCGGATCGCCTCGCCAGGTCTACGAGGAGCCCATGAACGCGTTCGTGGCCGACTTCCTCGGGGTGGCGAACCTGCTGCGCCCGGACGGCGCGGTCCCGACGGCGGAGGGGGAATGGGAGGTGCGACTCGGCGCGTTCCGCCTCCGGGTCCTCGGGACGCCGCCGACGTCGAGCCCGGCCCGTCTGGTGATCCGGCCCGAGTGCGTGCGTCTGCTCCCACCCCCCGCTGAAGGAGAGAACGTCGTGCCGGCGATCGTGGACGAGGTCGTCTACGTGGGTGCGGTGACCACCGTCGTCACCCGCCTTCCGGGCGGGGCAACCGTGCAGGCCCTGGTGGCCAACCGGGAGCCACACCCCTGGCGCGTGGGGATGCCGGTGGCGGTGCAGCTGCCGGCAGAGCGTCTGCGCTTGGTGTGAGTTCGGCCCGGTACCCGGGACCGGGGTCGGGCGTCACAGGTCCAGGGACGCGAACTCCGTGACCGCATCGGCGGTCTTCGCCTCACCGCGACGCAGCAGCCTCGGCACCGCGATGGCCAGGGTGATGGCCAGCAGTGACAGGGCCAGCATCGCCGTGGCCAGCGCGTTGAGCGCCGGGGTGGGCGCGGTGCGCACCCCCCCGTAGATCCGCACCGGGACCGTCTCGCTGGTGGCGTCGGCGAGGAGGAACGCCGAGATCACGAAGTCGTCGATCGACGTCGCGAACGCGATCATCAGCCCGGCGAACACGGCCGGGCCGAGCAGCGGCACGAGGACGGTGCGCAGCGCCTGCCCGGGCGTCGCCCCGAGGTCCTGGGCGGCCTCTTCCAGCTGGGCGGGGATCGACAGGAGCCGTCCCCGCACGATCACCACGACGTAGCTGAGGTTCAGGGTGACGTGCCCGACGATCTGGGCGGTGGTGATGGTGCCGACCCGCTCGGCGAGGCCGCCGAGGACGGGCAGCCCCCCGACCAGCGCGGCGACCGGCCGGATCCCCACCGTCTCGTAGACCCGGGTGAACGCCAGGAACAGGGCGCTGCCGAGCACCAGCTCGGGGGTGACGAGCGGGACGAGCATGAGGAGGTTGGCGGGGCCGCGCCCGGGTCCCCGCCACCGGGTGAGCCCGACGGCCAGTGCCACCCCCAGCGGTGTGGTGATCAGCATGGTGAGCACGGCGAGCACCACGCTGTTGCGCATCGTCACCCACAACTGCGGGTCGCGCATCAACGAGGAGACGTCGCCGGTCCACCACCGCAGGGAGAACCCCTGCCAGTTGGAGCGCGACCGCCCGGCGTTGAACGAGAACTGCACCGCCACCAGCACGGGCAGCAGCGCCCAGAGGATGTAGATCCAGGTGACGGCGGCCAGGCCCCAGGGGTGGCGCCACGGTCCGACGACGCGATCCCACCGGCGCCGACCGACCCGGGTGCTCACCGGGCCTCCCGGGCGGCGGCGTTGGTGGAGACGAGGTAGTAGACCATGAGCACGGCGAGGAACGCGGCCAGCACCACCACCATCGCGGCGCCGGTGCGCTGCCCCGATCCCTGGCGCAGGAACGCCTCGATCTGGTTGCCGATCATCGTCGTGCGGTTCGACGGCGAGACCAGGTCGTGGGTGTAGTAGTCGCCGAACATCGGCAGCGCAGTGATCACCGCCGCGGCCAGCAGCCCTTGGCGTGACAGCGGCAGGGTCACGTGCAGGAAGGTCCGCACCGCACCGGCGTGCAGGTCACGCGACGCCTCGAGGAGCCGCACGTCGAGGCGGTCGAGTGCGGCGTACAGGGGCAGGATGAAGAAGGGGACGTAGCCGTAGATCAGCCCGAGCACCAGCGGGACCGGTCCCCCGTCGAGCCAGGTGCGCCCGGAGAGGCCCGGGACGGCGTCGAGCACGTCGTTCACGTAGCCGTCGGGCTGCAGGAGGTTCACCCAGGCCAGCATCCGCATGAGGTAGCTGATCCAGAACGGGGCGAGCAGCAGCCCGAGGAGCAGGCCCTTGCGGCGTCCCCCGTGGCGCGCGACGTAGTAGGCGACCGGGTAGCCGATCAGGCAGCAGGCGGCCAGGGCGATGCCCACGTAGACGAAGGTGCGCAGCGCCGGGGGGCCGAACGTGCCGTCGCCGAGACCCGCCCACACCCCCCGGAAGCCGTCGCCGGGTACGCCCAGCTCGGGGACGGCCCGGCGGCCGAGCGACCAGCGCAGCGGGTTCCAGACCGGCTGGGGGTCGCCGGCGGCGTCGTCGCGGCCGCAGGCCACGGCCAGCACGGCGTAGAGCGGCACGGCGAAGAACACCACGAGCCAGGCCACGCCCGGCCCGGCCAGCGCGGGCCACAGCGCCCGAGGTCGGCGGGCGGTCCGCCGGCCGCCGGTCCGCTCAGGCACCCGACTTGAAGCGGGCGAAGGCCGCGTCCCAGAGCTTCTCGCCGTCGGGGGTGAGCTGGAGCAGCTGGGACCCGGCCGTGAGGTCCTCGGGGCGGACCACGGCGCTCGTGAGGTGCTCGGGCACCAGCCCTTCGGCGACGAGCCGGTCGGGGTCGAGGGTGCGTTGCGGCGGCTGGTACCCGAGCCAGCGGTAGTTCTCGAGCGCCTGGCGCTCGTCGAGCAAGAAGTTGAGGAAGTGGTGGGCCAGCACCGGGTGGGCGGCGCCGGCGACCACCGCGATCGTGTCGGAGCCGACGACGCCCCGTCCGTCCGGCGGGTACCAGTAACCGATCTGGTCGATGGTGGTGCCCTCGGGCAGGTACTGGCGGGCGTTGACGGCGTCACCCGACCAGGCCTGGTGCACGTGGGCCTCACCGGAGGGGAGCTTCTCGTAGGCGGCGGCCGACAAGCTCACCGAGACCGCCTCGTCGAGGGCCTGCAGGTCCCGCAGCGCCCGGGCGATGAGCTTCGGGTCCTCGGTGTTGACGTCGGTGACGCCGCGCCGCAGCAGGGCCATGCCGATCACCTCGCGGTCGTCGTCGAGCAGCCAGGTGCGGCCCCGGTTGGCCCGGTCCCAGAGGATGTCGTAGGGCGTCTCGTACGCCTCCGGGGGGCGGGGCACGAGGTCCCGGCGGTACCCGATGCCGGTCGTGTACACGGTGTACGGCACGGTGTAGCGGGCGCCTCGGTCGTAGAACGGGTCCTGCAGTTCCTCCCACACGTTGGCGAGGTTGGGCAGGTACGAGTGGTTGAGGGGCTGGAGCTGCTTGCGGGCCACCACCCGGGCCAGCACGTCGGTGGTCGGGAAGAACACGTCGAAGTCCCCGACCCCGGCGTTGAGCTTGCTGCGGGCCTCGTCCATCGAGTTGAAGCTGGTGACCTTCACCTTCACGCCGTAGCGACGCTCGAAGGCCCGTAGCGTCGCGGGGTTCACGTACTCGGCGTAGTTGAACACCGACAGCGGCCCGTCCTCCGGCTCGAGCCCGTCGGAGATCGGCTCGCCCACCAGCGGGAGCGTCACCGGGTTGTCGGGCCGGGACAGGTCCTGCGGGTCGATCGCGACGTCGCGCCCGCCGGAGCCGCCGTCCCCGCAGGCGGCCAGCACGGAGGGCAGGGCGGGGAGGGCCGCGGCGCCGGCGGCGGCCCGGGCGAGGAAGGCGCGCCTGCTCATCCGACGCCCTCGTTCACGCGGGTGTCGGGTCATGTGCCCCCCTTCACCGAGAACTCCGTCGTCCGGGCAGGCCGCGGTGGCATACTGACTCATCAGTCAGTAAGCTCCGGAGTGTACCGCCGGTCACCCGAGGGGTTCCAGACCGTTGACGCAGCATGACGCCATCGTGATCGGCGGGGGCCACAACGGGCTCATCGCCGCCGCCTACCTCGCCCGGGCGGGGCTCGACGTGGTCGTGCTGGAGGCCCGCGACGACCTCGGCGGCGCGGCGCGCACCGAGCAGCCGTGGGGACCGGACTTCAAGGTGACGGCCCTGTCCTACGTGATGAGCCTCATGCCCCCGACGATCATCGACGACCTGCGCCTGCGCGACCACGGGTACCGGGTGATCCCCATGGGGCCCTCGTACCTGCCGTTCCCCGACGGCCGCTCGCTGCTGCTCGAGGAGGACCCCCGGCGCGACCAGGCCGAGATCGCGAAGTTCTCGCGCCGGGACGCCGAGCGCTACCCCGACTACTGGGCCTGGCTCGCCGGCGTCGCCGACGTGCTCGCCCCGCTGCTGCTGCGCACCCCGCCCCGCCTGGGGTCGCACCGGCCGACCGACCTGCTCGACCAGCTGCGGTTGGCCTGGGGGCTGCGGGGCCTCGACGTGCGTACCACCGCCGAGGCCACCCGGCTGTTCACGATGAGCATCCGCGACGTGCTGGACCGCTGGTTCACCTCACCGCAGGTGCAGGGCGCGCTGGCCGTGAACGGGATCATCGGCACCTGGGCCGGACCCGACGAGCCGGGAACGGCCTACGTGATGATGCACCACACGATCGGCGACGTCGGCGACGGCCGGCTCGGATCGTGGGGGTACCCGGTGGGCGGGATGGGCGCGGTCGCCGACGCCTGCGCCGCGGCGGCCCGTGCCTTCGGGGCCCGGCTCCGCACCGGTGCTCCCGTGGAGCGGATCCTGGTGACCGGGGGACGGGTGCGGGGCGTGGCGCTCGCCTCCGGGGAGGAGCTGGCGGCGCCGGTGGTGGTGGCGGCCACCCACCCACAGATCACGTTCCTGCGTCACCTCGACCGCCGGGAGCTGCCGGCGGACTTCGTGGCCGACCTCGAGGCGTGGCGGTCGCGTTCGGGGGTGGTGAAGGTGAACGTGGCGCTCTCGGAGCTGCCCGACTTCCTCGCCGACCCCGGCACCGACCTCCACCCCCGGCACACCGGCGCCATCGAGCTGTGCCACTCGATCGACTACCTGGAGGAGGCGTTCCAGGACGCCCGGTCGGGCCGGGCGGCCCGCCGCCCCTACGCCGACTGCGTGATCCCCTCGACGCTCGACCCGACGATCGCCCCCGAGGGGGCGCACGTCATGTCGATGTTCTGCCAGTGGGTGCCCCACACCTGGGCCGAGGACCCGCAGCCCGGCGAGCTGGAGGCGTTCGCCGACCGGGTGGTCGACGCCATGACCGAGCTGGCCCCGAACTTCAAGCGTTCGATCATCCACCGCCAGGTGATCGGGCCCCACGAGATGGCCCGGGACTACGGGCTCGTCGGCGGCAACATCTTCCACGGGGAGCTGTCGACCGACCAGCTGTTCCACATGCGGCCCGCGCCCGGCTACGCCGACTACACCACCCCCGTCGCCGGGCTCTACCAGTGCTCCTCGGCCACCCACGGCGGTGGAGGGGTGACCGGAATCCCGGCGCTGCTGTGCACCCGGAGGATCCTGCGCGACCGACGCCGGGCCGCGTGGCGGCGGAGGCCGTGGTGAGCGCACGGGGCGGCCCCGGGCTCCCCTTCGCGCCGGCCGAGCTCGACGCGGTCCTCGACCCGGCGGGCACCGGCTCGATGCTGCCCGCCGCCGCGTACACCGACGGCGACGTCCTCGCCTGGGAGCTGGAGCACTTCTTCGCTCGCGCCTGGGTCTGCGCCGCCCGGTCCGACGAGCTGCGCCCCGGGGCCCGCAGCGCGGTGCGCATCGGCGACGACACGGTGCTGCTGGTGCGCGACCACGACGGGGTGCTGCGGGGGTTCTTCAACGTGTGCCGGCACCGGGGCAGCGAGCTGCAGCCGTGCGGTACCACCGTGCGCCGCGGGTTCATCGACTGCCCCTACCACGCGTGGCGGTACGCCCTCGACGGCCGCCTCACCGACACGCCCCGTTTCGCGGCCCCGACGGGGTTCCGTCCCGACGACCACGGGCTGGTGCCGGTGCGGGTCGAGGAGTGGCGCGGCTGGGTGCTGGTGAACCTCTCGGGTGACGCCCCTCCGGCGGCCGAGTACGTGGGTGACCTCGACGCGCTGCTGGCGCCGTACGCACCGGAGCGGCTCCTGGTGGCGGCCACCCACACCTACACGAGCCCCTGCAACTGGAAGCTGCCGATCGAGAACTACCACGAGTGCTTCCACTGCCGGGTGATCCACCCGCAGCTGTGCGTGCTGTCACCCCCCGACTCCGGTCACAACTACCACCGGGGCGGAATGTGGGTGGGCGGCACGATGGAGCTCGTCGACGGGGCCGAGACGATGTCGGTCGACGGCCGCAGCGCCGCCGGGCCCCTGCCCGGGCTCACCGAGGCGCAGCGCCGGGAGGTCGTCTACGTGCACCTGTTGCCGAACCTGTTGATCTCTGCGCATCCGGACTACGTGATGACCCACCGCATCGAGCCGCTCGGCCCGGCGGAGTCGTTCATCGAGTGCCGCTGGCTGTTCGCGCCGGAGGCGGTGGAGCGCCCCGGGTTCGATCCCGCGAACGCGGTCGACTTCTGGGACCTCACGAACCGCCAGGACTGGGCGGCGTGCGAGGCGGTGCAGCGGGGCCTGCGCTCCCGGGGGTACCGGCCGGGGCCGCTGGCCCTCGACGAGGACGCGGTGACCGACTGGGTGCGGCTGGTGGCGGCCTCCTACCGGGCCGGTCGGCTCGTCGACGAGGTCCCGGGCCGATCCCCGGCGTCGGCGGGCGGCGCGGGCGGCGCGGGCGACGTCCGCGTGACGGACGGTGGTGCCTGATGGCGGCGGCGCGCTCCCCGGCGCCGACGACCGGATCCGCCGGTCTCGACGCGCGCATCGACGCGCTCGTCGAGGCCGAGGAGGCCCGGTTCCTGGCCCGCACGGGCGAGTCGCGGCGCCTGCTCGCCGAGGCGGTCGGGGTGCTGCCCGGCGGGGTGGCCTCTTCGTGGCAGAGCGCCCCGCCGCAGGCGGTCTGGGTGCAGGAGGGCCGCGGGTCGCAGGTGGTCGACGTGGACGGCAACACCTACGTCGACCTGCACAACGGCTTCGGGGCGATGCTCGTGGGCCACGCCCACCCTGCGGTCGTGCGGGCGGTGCAGGACCGGGTCGCCCGCGGGACGCACTTCGCGCAGCCGGTGCCCGACCTCATCCCGGTGGCCACCGAGCTGGCCCGCCGGTTCCGTCTGCCCCGATGGCGGTTCGCCAACAGCGGGACGGAGGCCACCCTCGAGGCGGTCCAGCTCATGCGGGCCGCCACCGGACGGCCGCGCCTCCTCAAGGTCGAGGGCACCTACCACGGCCATCACGACGCGGTGCTCGTGTCGGTGTACCCCGAGGTCACCGACGCCGGCCCGGTGAGCGCACCCCGGTCGGTGCCCGAGCACGCCG
>CALEDW010000041.1 GCA_937949585.1 uncultured Acidimicrobiia bacterium | reverse complement strand
GGCGCCCACGCGACGGTTCGTGACCTTCGAAGGGATCCTCGCCTCCGCCGACGTGTGGTGCGACGGCACCTACCTGGGGGCGACCGGACCGTGGTTCGCGCCGCACACCTTCGAGCTCGCACCCCGCGCCGAGCACGTCCTGGCCGTCGAGGTGCACTGTCCGCTCGACCCGGAAGGCGGACCCCACCACGGGCTGCTCGGAACGCTCGGCGAGGCCGCCCGGGCCGCGGGTTGGAACCCCGGCGGACTCTGGCGCCCGGTGCGGATCCACCACACCGGGCCGGTGCGGATCGCCGCGATCGGCGTGGGGTGCCGGGAGGCCGGCTCCCAACGGGCGGTCCTGACCGGGCGGGTGGCCCTCGACGCCGGGGTCGAACCCGGGCGTCGGGTGCGGCTGCACTGGCGGTGCACCGACCCGGCGGGCACCGACCTCGCCGCCGCCGAGCAGGACGCGACGTTGGCGGCCGGCCGCACCGAGCTCCCCTGGACGCTCACGGTGGAACGCCCACCCCGGTGGTGGCCGTGGCGGCTCGGTGACCAGCCGCTCGTGCAGCTCACCGTGGAGGTACACGTCGACGGGCGGTGCAGCGACCGTCGGGTGCTGCGCACGGGGCTGCGGGAGCTACGCCTCCGGGACTGGCGTCTGGAGGTGAACGGCGTGCCGCTGTTCGCGCTGGGTAGCGCCACGGGTCCGCACCGACTCGACCCGGCCGCCGCCGCACCCGGCGGGCCGGCCGGGGACGTACGCCTCGCCCGGGCGGCCACCCTCGACCTGCTGCGCCTCTGGGGGCACGTGGGAGCGCCCGAGACGTACCTCGCAGCCGACGAGCTGGGGGTCCTGGTCTGGCAGGACCTCCCGCTCGTCGGCCGGGCCGCCCGCTCCCTGCGCCGCCCGGCGGCGGAGGCGGCCCGTCGGCTGGTCGAGGTGTGCTCGGCACACCCGTCGGTGGCCCTGTGGTGCGCGCACGACGCGCCGTTCCCGCCCCGCCCGGGCCCCGACGCGGCCCCGGCGACCCGGGCGCGCCACCTGGCCGCCCGCCTCGCGCCGGCGTGGACCCGCGAGGTGCTCGACCGGGTGGTGGCCCGCACGCTTCGCCAGGCCGACCCCACCCGCCCCGTGGTGCGCGCCTCGGGGCTGCTGCCCGGTCTGTGCTCCACCGGCACCGACTGGCACGCCTCGCTCGGCTGGACGGGCGGCCGTTTCGACGGGCTCGCCGGATGGGCCCGGGTGCTGCCCCGATTGGTGCGGTGGGTGAGCCGGATCGAAGCGGCGTCGATGCCGGAGTCGGTCCGGCCCGACGATCCCGGCGCCGGGAGCCGCGACCGAGGGGCCTCGGGCGCCTCGGGCAACGACGACCCGGCCCGGCGCGCCACGGTTCCGGGCTCGCCGCGGACGTCGTGGTCGCCGGAGGCGCAGGCGGCGATCCTGGCCGCGCACGTGCCGCCGGAGGCGTTCGGCGACCTCGACGCCTGGCGGGACGCCGGTCAGTCGTACCAGGCCGCGTTGGTGCAGCTGCAGGTCGAGGACCTGCGGCGGCTCCGGTGGCGGCCCGCCGGTGGTTGCTGCCACCACACCTTCGCCGACCCGGCCGGGCCGCCCCACCACGACCTCTCCGCCCCGGCGAGCCCGGCGGTGCTGGACGCCCGCCGGGTCCCGAAACCGGCGTTCGCGGCGCTCAGGGCCGCAGGGCGGTCGGTGCTGCCCATGCTGGAACCGCGCCGAGGCCTGGTGCACGTGGCCAACGAGACCGGCGAGCGGTATCCCGACGCGCAGGTCACGGTGCGCCTCGGTGAGCGCGTCTGGCGCTTCTCCGGTGACGTCGAACCCCGCTCGGTCGCCTACGTCGGGCGGGTGCGGGTGGACCGGGACGCGAGCCCGGCCTGGGTCCGCCTCGACCACCCCGACCTGGGCAGCGTCACCAACGCCTACGACCGGGTGCTGGCCTGGCTCCGGATCGTCGATACCTGAGCGGGGACGCTAGGTTCGGGCCGTGACGCAGGTACGCGAGCCCGGCCCCGTGGTGCCGTCCGCTGCGTCCTCGGCCCCGAGCGGCCCCGGCGCCCCACCGGCGGCGGCCCGGCGCCCCCCGGTACGACCCGGCCCGCAGCGCCCGGCACCGCTGCCGATCGAGTTCTGGCGCTCGGCGCTCGGCAAGAAGTGGGTGATGGCCGTGAGCGGCATCGTCCTGCTGGGCTTCGTGCTCGTCCACATGATCGGCAACCTCAAGGTGTACCTCGGGGCCGAGGCGATCAACCGGTACGGGGAGTGGTTGCGGGAGCTGGGGGAACCGGCCCTGCCCCGCACCGCGGCGCTGTGGATCGTGCGGGCCGTGCTGGCCGGCGCGTTCGTCGCCCACGTCGTCGCCGCCGCCCAGCTCACCGCCCTCAACCGCCGGGCCCGGCCGGTCGGCTACCGGTCACCCCGCGACTACGTGGCGGCGAACTTCGCCTCCCGCACGATGCGCTGGACCGGGGTGATCGTCGCCCTGTTCGTGGTGTTCCACCTGCTGGACCTCACCTGGGGCACCGCCAACCCCAAGTTCGTGCGGGGTGAGGTCTACGACAACATGGTGGCCAGCTTCCGGCGGGTGCCGGTGGCGATCGCCTACATCGCCGCCAACGTGGCGCTGGCGATCCACATCTTCCACGGCGCCTGGAGCCTGTTCCAGACCCTGGGGTGGAGCAACCCCCGCCTCAACCCGGCCCGGCGCTGGTTCGCGGCCGGGTTCGCGGCGGTGATCGGGATCGGCAACATCTCCATGCCGCTGCTCATCGTCACCCGCGTCGTCGGCTGAACGGGAGGGGCCGTGGGAACCGTCGACCTGGACCCGAAGGTCCCGCCGGGGCCGCTCGCCGAGAAGTGGGACCACCACCGTTTCTCGGTGAAGCTGGTGAACCCGGCCAACCGCCGGCGTTTCACCGTGATCGTCGTCGGCTCCGGGCTGGCCGGCGCCTCCGCCGCGGCGACCCTCGGGGAGCTCGGTTACCGGGTGGAGCTCGTCACGTTCCACGACTCCCCCCGTCGGGCCCACTCGATCGCCGCCCAGGGCGGGATCAACGCCGCCAAGAACTACCGCAACGACGGCGACTCGATCCAACGGCTGTTCTACGACACGATCAAGGGCGGCGACTACCGCTCCCGGGAGGCCAACGTCTACCGGCTCGCGCAGGTGAGCGTGGAGATCATCGATCAGTGCGTCGCCCAAGGGGTGCCGTTCGCCCGCGAGTACGGGGGGCTGCTCGACAACCGCTCCTTCGGCGGCGCGCAGGTGAGCCGCACCTTCTATGCCCGGGGTCAGACCGGCCAGCAGCTGCTTCTGGGTGCCTACCAGGCCCTGGCCCGCCAGATCACCGCCGGGACGGTGCGCCTGTGGAACCGGACCGAGATGCTCGACCTGGTGGTCCACGACGGTCGGGCCGTGGGGATCATCGCCCGCGACCTGGTGACCGGTGAGCTGCGCCGCTTCTCGGGTCATGCGGTTGTCCTGGCGACCGGCGGGTACGGCAACGTGTTCTTCCTGTCCACCAACGCGAAGGCCTCCAACGCCACCGCCGTCTGGCGGGCGCACCGGAGAGGGGCGCTGTTCGCCAACCCGTGCTTCACCCAGATCCACCCCACCTGCATCCCGGCCTCCGACGAGTTCCAGTCGAAGCTCACGCTGATGAGCGAGTCGCTGCGCAACGACGGGCGGATCTGGGTGCCGGCGCGCATCGGCGACGACCGCCCGCCCCACGAGATCCCCGACGACGAGCGCGACTACTTCCTGGAGCGTCGCTACCCGGCCTTCGGCAACCTCGTGCCCCGGGACGTGGCGTCACGGGCCGCCAAACGGGAGGTCGACGCCGGCCGTGGGGTCGGCCCGCTGCGCAACGGGGTGTACCTCGACTTCTCCGAGGCGATCGCCCGCCTCGGGCGATCGGTCATCGAGGAGCGCTACGGCAACCTGTTCCAGATGTACGAGCGGATCACCGGTGAGGATCCCTACACGGTGCCGATGCGGATCTACCCCGCGGTGCACTACACGATGGGCGGCCTGTGGGTGGACTACAACCTCATGTCCACCGTCCCCGGCCTGTACGTGCTCGGTGAGGCGAACTTCTCCGACCACGGCGCGAACCGGCTGGGCGCCTCGGCGCTCATGCAGGGACTGGCCGACGGCTACTTCGTGCTGCCGGCCACGATCAGCGACTGGCTGGCACCGCTGCTCGGCGAGCCGACGGTCCCGATCGACGACCCGGTGTTCACCGCCACCGAGACCGCGGTGTCCGAACGGATCCACCGCCTGCTGTCGGTGCAGGGGCGACGCAGCGTCGACCACTTCCACCGGGAGCTGGGCCGGGTGCTGTGGGACAACTGCGGGATGGAGCGTTCGGCGGAGAGCCTCGACAAGGCGCTCGGCGAGATCCCGGCGCTGCGCGAGGAGTTCTGGGCCGACGTACGCGTGCTCGGCGGCGAGGAGCACTTCAACCAGTCGCTGGAGAAAGCGGGACGGGTCGCCGACTTCCTGGAGTTCGCCGAGCTGCTTGTCCGCGACGCCCGTCACCGCGAGGAATCGTGCGGTGGCCACTTCCGGGTCGAGTACCAAACCCCCGACGGGGAGGCGTTGCGCAACGACGCCGAGTTCGCCTACGTGGCGGCGTGGGAGTGGGCCGGGGAAGGAGCCGAACCGGTGTTGCACCGCGAACCGCTGGTGTTCGAGGCCGTGCAGCCCACCCAGCGCAGCTACAAGTGAGGGAGGACGGGTGGACCTGACCCTTCGGGTGTGGCGCCAGGCGGGACCCGAGGTGCCCGGACACTTCGAGACGCACGAGATGCGCGATGTGAGCCCCGACATGTCGTTCCTGGAACTGTTCGACACCCTCAACGAACGGCTCATCGCCGAGGGACGGGAGCCGGTGGCCTTCGACCACGACTGCCGCGAGGGCATCTGCGGGTCGTGCTCCATGATGATCAACGGCCGGCCGCACGGTCCGGAGCGGGGTACGGCCACCTGCCAGCTGCACCTCCGCAAGCTCCCCGACGGCGCCACGATCACCGTCGAGCCGTGGCGGGCCGCCGGGTTCCCGATCATCCGCGACCTGGTGGTCGACCGGTCGGCGTTCGACCGGATCATCGAAGCCGGCGGGTACATCACCGCCCCGACCGGCTCCGCGCCGGACGCCAACGAGATCCTCATCCCCAAGGAGGTCGCCGACGCCGCGATGGACGCCGCGGCCTGCATCGGCTGCGGTGCCTGCGTCGCCGCCTGCCCCAACGGTGCCGCACAGCTGTTCACCGCCGCGAAGTACGCCCACCTGAGCCTCCTCCCCCAGGGTCAGCCCGAACGGTGGACGCGGGTGGTGCGCATGGTGCGGGAGATGGAGCGCTGGTTCGGTTCCTGCACGAACCACGGGGAGTGCGAGGCCGCCTGCCCGAAGGAGATCTCCATCGATTTCATCGCGCTGCTCAACCGCGACTACGTGAAGGCCCAGCTGCGCAACCGGGCGTTGGCGGGACAGCGGGGCTGACCCGCGTCGGGGCCCGGCCCCGCCGATCGGCGACGGTTCAGCTCACGGCCGACGTGCCGTCACCGATCCCGTCCAGCGCCCGGCGCAGGTCGTCGAGCAGGTCGTCGAGGGTCTCGAGGCCCACCGAGAGGCGCACGAGGCCCGGGTCGACAGCCAGGTCGGTGTCGGCCGCTCCGGAGTGCGTCATGCGGGCGGGGTGCTCGATGAGCGACTCGACCCCGCCGAGCGATTCGGCCAGGGTGAACAGACGGGTGCGGGCGACCAGGTCCACCGCCGCGTCCTCCCCACCGGCGAGCACCGCGGCGACCATCCCGCCGAACCCGCGCATCTGCCGAGCCGCGACGGCGTGGCCGGGATGGTCGGGACGCCCCGGGTGGACGACCCGGGCGACGGCGGGGTGGCCGGCGAGCAGGTCGGCGACCGCGGCGGCGTTGGCACAGTGGCGTTCCATCCGCACGGCCAGGGTCTTGATCCCTCGCAGCAGGAGGTAGACGTCGAACGGCCCGGGCACCGCGCCGGTGGCGTTCTGCAGGAACCGCAGCCGCTCCCCGAGCCCGGGGTCGTCGGTGACCACGGCCCCGGCGACCACGTCGGAGTGCCCGCCCAAGTACTTGGTGGCCGAGTGCACCACTGCATCGGCACCGAGGCGCAACGGCTGCTGCAGGTAAGGGGTGGCGAACGTGTTGTCGACCACGACCTGCGCCCCCCGACGGTGGGCGACCTCGGCGACCGCGGCGACGTCGACGATCTCCAGGCGCGGGTTCGAGGGGGTCTCCACCCATACGAGTCGGGTGTCCTCCGGCCAGTGCTCGGCCAGCGCGGCCGGGTCGGTGAGCGGGACCGACGACCAGGTGATCCCCGCCTCTGCCAGCACGCGCGAGAAGAGCCGCAGCGTCCCGCCGTACGCGTCGCGCCCCAGCAACACCCGGTCACCGGGACGCAGGAGGGCCCGGGCCAGGGCGTCCTCGGCCGCCATCCCGGACGAGAACGCGAACGCCTCCCGACCCTCCTCGAGCGCGGCCAGGCAGGTCTCCAGTGCCTCCCGGGTGGGGTTGGCGCTGCGGGCGTACTCGTAGCGGCCGGGCCGACCCGGGGCGGCCTGGACGAAGGTGGTGGAGATCGAGATCGGGGGGATCACCGCACCCGTCGCCGGGTCGGGCGGCTGACCGGCGTGGATCGCCCGGGTCTCGAACCCGCCCGCGCCGCCGACCCGACCGGTCCCGTCCTCGCCGGGTACCACCACCGCATCGCCCGACCCGCCGTCCCCGGGCCGCTCGTCGGCCGGGCTCATCCGGGTGAGCGGGCGGCGAGGAACGCCAGCACGTCGGAGCGGGACAGCACCCCGACCGGGTGACCACCGTCGAGGACGAGGACCGCCGGCGCCCGGTCGAGGTGCTCCACGAGCCGGGAGACCGGCCGCCCGACCCCGATCATCGGCATCGGTGGGCCCATGAGCTCCCCGGCGGGCCGGTCGAGGACCGACGGGTCGGAGAACGCCCGGTCCATGAGGGACAGTTCGTCGAGGGTGCCGCTCACCTCTTTGGCGGCCAACGGCGGCTCGGTGCTCACCGCCACGATCACCTGCGAGACCCCCAGGTCGCGCATGAGCCCCCACGCCCGGCGGGCCGGCTCGTCGGGGGTCACCAGCACCAGGTCCGGGATGCCGCCGGGCTTGGCCGCCAGCACGTCGCCGACCACCGGACCCTCGGCGCGCAAGAACCCGAAGTCGGTCATCCACTCGTCGTCGTAGAGCTTCGAGAGGTAGCCCCGGCCCGAGTCGGGCAGCAGCACCACCACCACGTGCTCCGGCCCCAGGTCGGCGGCCACCTCGAGCGCGGCGTGGACCGCCGTGCCACCCGAACCACCGACGAGCAGGCCTTCTTCCCGGGTGACCCGCCTGGCCGCGGCGAAGGAGTCGGCATCGGAGACCTTCACCACCCGGTCCACCACCGACGGGTCGTAGGTGGTCGGCCAGAAGTCCTCCCCCACCCCCTCCACCAGGTAGGGCCGGCCGGCCCCACCGGAGTACACCGAACCCTCCGGGTCGGCGCCGATCACCTGCACCGCGGGGTTGCGGGCCTTCAGGTACCGGCCGACCCCGGTGATCGTGCCGCCCGTACCGATCCCGGCGACGAAGTGGGTGATCCGCCCGGCGGTCTGGGTCCAGAGCTCGGGACCGGTGGAACGCTCGTGCTCGGCGGGGTTGTGCGGGTTCGAGTACTGGTCGGGCCGGAACGCGCCGGGCGTTGCTCGGGTGAGTCGGTCGGCGACCGAGTAGTAGGAGTCGGGATGTTCGGGCGGCACCGCGGTGGGGCACACCACCACCTCGGCACCGTAGGCACGGAGGAGCGCCACCTTCTCGGGGCTCATCTTGTCGGACATCACGAAAATGCACCGGTAGCCGCGCTGCGCGGCGACGATGGCCAGCCCGGCACCGGTGTTACCGCTGGTCGGTTCGACGATCACCCCGCCGGGACGCAGCGCGCCCTCCCGCTCGGCGGCGTCGATCATGGCGATGGCGGGCCGGTCCTTCACCGACCCGCCCGGGTTGAACATCTCGCACTTGGCGAGCAGTGTGGCGCGCAGGTGCGCGCCGATTTTCGCCAGGCGCAGCAGCGGGGTGTTGCCGACGAGCTCCAGCAGCGAGTTCGCGACCTGCATGCCCCCCGGTGCGGCGGACACGGCGAGACCGGGTGCGTCGCTCACCGCCGCACGCTAGCGCGGGCCCGACGTCGGGGTCTGCGTCCCGGCGCCCCGCGGTCGCCCGTGCCGGTGCCGGTCGCGCCGGGCCCGCCTCCGAGCCGTCAGGGCAGGTCGCGGGCTGTTGCGTAGCGGGCGCGCAGCTCGGCGGCCCGGTCGGGGTGCAGGCGGGGTTCGACCAGCGTGGTCGGCCCGGGCAGGCCCCACGCCGCGGCGACCTCGTCGACGGGCCGCCCGAGCACCCGGGCGGCGGCGGCCGCGGCCGCGCCGGTCACCACGAGGTCACCCTGGGCCGGTACCTCCACGGTCCGGCCGCTCAGGTCGGCCAGGACCCGCCGGTACGCGGCGCTCCGGGCCCCGCCGCCGACGAGCACCAGCCGCCCGTCGGTGGCCACCCCCGCGGCGCCGAGCGCATCGAGGCCCTCGAGCAGCCCGCAGCACACGCCCTCGAACGCGGCGCGGGCGAGGGACTCCGGCCCGGCGTCGGAGCGCAGGCCCCGCAGGGTGCCGGTGGCGTCGGGACGGTTCGGGGTGCGTTCCCCGTCGAGGAACGGCACGAGCACCAGCCCGTCGGCCCCGGGCTCGGCATCCAGGGCGAGGCGGTCGAGGCGCCGCAGGTCGGTGCCGAGGAGCCGGGCCACGGTGTCGGTGACCTTGGTGGCGTTCAAGGTGCACACCAGCGGCAGGAACCCACCGGTCGCGTCGGCGAACCCGGCGACGGCCCCGGTGGGGTCGGCGGTCGGCCGGTCGCTGCGGGCGCAGACCACGCCGGAGGTGCCGAGCGACACGAGCACGTCGCCGCGTCGCAGTGCGGCCCCGAGCGCCGCGGCCATGTTGTCGCCGGTGCCGGTGGCCTCGGTGGGTGCCGCCACCGGGGGCAGCATCGCCTCCCAGTCCCGCCCCGCATCGACGATCGCCAGCAGGTCGAGGCGGTAGCGACCTTCCGCCGGCGACCACCAGCCGGTGCCGGAGGCGTCGCCCCGGTCGGTCACCCACGGCCCACCGGCCCGCCGGGCCAGCCAGTCGTGCGGCAGCATCACCCGCCGTGCCGCCGCGAACACCCCCGGTTCGCTGCGGTGCAGCCACGACAGCTTGGCGATGGTGAGGGACGCCACCGGGACGGTGCCGCACGTGGCGGCCCAGCCGGCCGCCCCGTCGGGGTGGCGATCGACGAGCCGGGCGGCGTCGGGGGCGGAGGTGGTGTCGCACCACAGCTTCGCCGGCCGCAACGGCCGCCAGGCCGTGTCGGTGACGACGAGGCCGTGCTGCTGGGCGGCGATGTAGGTGGCCTCCGGACCGGGCACGTCGCCGGGTCCCGCCGAGCCGTCCCCGCCGGCGCCCGCAGGCCCGGCCGCCGCGACGGCCGCGGCCCGGGCCGCGGTGAGCGCCTCCCACCAGGCCTGGGGGTCCTGCTCGGCGACCGGCGGGGTGACCGGCGGGTGCGGCGCCCGGCCCCGCCCCAGGAGGCGGCCGTCCTCGGCGTCGCGCAGCTC
>CALEDW010000040.1 GCA_937949585.1 uncultured Acidimicrobiia bacterium | reverse complement strand
CGGCCCCTTGCGCCCGGCGGTGACACCGGTCACAATCTCCGGGCATCCGCCGCCGCGGCGGCGGCGACGGTTCGTCCCGTGCGACACGGGGGGAGATCCGGCCGGCCCGGCCGGATCCGCACGGGATCGAGGGGCCGGCCTCCGGGCCGGCCCCTCGCTCGCCCGGATCGGCGTCCCGGGGGCACCGGTACACTGCGGTCGTGCCCGCTGACCCCACGACGGGTGTGCGCGCCCTGGCGGAGCGTGCCCGTACCGCCGCGACCCGCCTCGCGCTCGCCGACCGTCCGGCCAAGGACCGGGCCCTGCGGGTGGCGGCCGATCTCCTCGAGGCCCGCAGCGACGACGTCCTGGCCGCCAACGCCGCAGACCTGGAGCGGGCGGTCGCCGACGGCGCCACCGACGCCCAGCTCGACCGGCTGCGGCTCGGTCCCGCCCGGATCGAGGCGATGGCCTCCGGGCTGCGCCAGGTCGCGGCGCTGGCCGACCCGGTGGGGGAGGTGGTCGACGGGTGGCGCACGCCGCACGGGCTGGACATCTCCCGGGTGCGGGTGCCGCTCGGGGTGGTCGCGGTGATCTACGAGAACCGGCCCAACGTCACCAGCGACGCGGCCGGGCTGTGCGTGAAGGCCGGGAACGCCGCGCTGCTCCGGGGGTCGGCCGGTGCCCTTCGTTCGAACCAGGCGATCGTGGCCGTGCTGCGCGAGGCGCTGGCCAAAGCCGACCTCCCCGAAGACGCCGTGGTCCTGGTGGAGGACACCTCGCACGAGGCGGCGGTGGCGGTGATGCGGTGCACGGAGACGGTCGACTGCCTGATCCCCCGGGGCGGGCCGTCGCTGATCGCGGCGATCCGCGAGCACGCCACCGTGCCGGTGATCATCGACGGCGACGGGAACTGCCACGTCTACGTCGACGCCGCCGCCGACCTGGAGGTCGCGGCGGCGATCGTGCGCAACGCCAAGACCCAGCGCCCGAGCGTCTGCAACGCCGCCGAGTCGCTGGTGGTCCACGCCGCGGTCGCCGAGGCGTTCCTCCCCCGGATCTGCGCGGAGCTGGCCGCCGCCGGGGTCGAGCTCGTCGGCGACGCGCCCACCCGGCAGATCGTCCCGGAGGTCGGGGTGGCCACCGAGGACGACTTCGCCCGGGAGTTCCTGGCGCTGAAGCTCTC
Source organism: uncultured Acidimicrobiia bacterium (assembly GCA_937949585.1). Taxonomy (GTDB): domain Bacteria; phylum Actinomycetota; class Acidimicrobiia; order IMCC26256; family CALEDW01; genus CALEDW01. Next base: position 1,560 of record CALEDW010000040.1, on the reverse strand, counting down.
GATCGCCGTGGTCGACGACCTCGCGGCGGCGATCGCGCACGTGAACCGCTACGGGACCGGTCACACCGAGGCCATCGTCACCACCGACCTGGCCGCAGCCCGCCGCTTCACCCGGGAGGTCGACGCCGCCGCGGTGATCGTGAACGCCTCCACGCGCTTCACCGACGGTGAGCAGTTCGGGCTCGGCGCGGAGATCGGGATCTCCACCCAGAAGCTGCACGCCCGGGGGCCGCTGGGGCTGCGGGAGCTCACCAGCGTGAAGTACGTGGTGTGGGGCGACGGCCAGGTGCGGACCTGACGTGGCGCACCGGTTCGCCTCGGTCGCCGAGGTCGCCGAACGGCTCCGGGCGGTCGACTACCTCGCCGACGCCGAGATCGCCTCGGTGGTCTACCTCGCCGACCGCCTCGAGAAGCCGGTGCTGGTGGAGGGACCGGCCGGGGTGGGCAAGACCGAGCTGGCGAAGGCGATCGCCGCCGCCACCGGCGCCCGCCTCATCCGCCTGCAGTGCTACGAGGGGCTCGACGAGGCGAAGGCCCTGTACGAGTGGAACTACAAGAAGCAGCTCCTGCGCATCCAGGCCGACCGGGAGCACGAGGCCGACTGGGCGACGGTCGAGGCCGACATCTTCTCCGAGCCGTTCCTGCTCACCCGCCCGCTCCTGGAGGCGATCCGCGCCACCGAACCGGTCGTGCTGCTCATCGACGAGGTCGACCGGGTCGAGATCGAGACCGAAGCGCTGCTCCTGGAGGTGCTCTCCGACTTCCAGGTGTCGATCCCCGAGCTGGGCACGATCCGGGGACGGCAACGGCCGGTGGTGCTGCTCACCTCGAACAACACCCGGGAGCTCTCCGAGGCCCTGAAGCGGCGGTGCCTGTACCTGCACATCGACTACCCGGACCTGGAGCGGGAGAAGGAGATCGTGCGGGTGCGGGTCCCCGAGATCGACGAGGCCCTGGCCGAACAGGTCGCCCGGGTCGTGCGCTCCATCCGCGGGCTCGACTTGAAGAAGGCCCCGTCGATCTCGGAGACGATCGACTGGGCCCGCACCCTCCTGTACCTCGGGCACGCCGCGGTCGACCCCGAGGTGGTGGCCGAGACCCTGCACGTGCTGCTCAAGTACCAGAGCGACATCGCCAAGGCCCGCAAGGAGCTCGGCGGGGCCGGTGCCCCGACGTTGCCGGCGAGCCGGGGCTGACGGCGGCGGGGGCCACCGACGGTGATCGCGGGGACGGATCGGTCACGGGCCGAGGTGCCGGGCGGGGCCCCCGGGGTGCTCCTCGACGCCCTCGCCGGCTTCGTCCACGAGCTGCGCCTCGCCGGCCTGCCGGTGTCGATGACCGAGAACCTCGACGCGATGCGGGCCGTGCAGGCGGTGCCGCTCGAGGACCGGGAGGCGGTGCGGGCGGCCCTCGCCGCGACCCTCGTGAAGCACCATCGCCACCGGCGGGCCTTCGACGTGGTCTTCGACGTCTACTTCGGGCTGCGGTCCCCCGAGCCCGCGCCCGACCCGGCGGGGGCGGCCCCGGGGGCGCCGGCCGGCACCGGCGGCGGGGGCGAGC
>CALEDW010000039.1 GCA_937949585.1 uncultured Acidimicrobiia bacterium | reverse complement strand
GCCGCCCACGGCCCCGGCCGTCGCGCTCCCGTCCGGTCGGGACACCGCCGTGGCCTGGGTGGTCGACGGCGACACGATCGCCGTCGGGTCCGGCGAGCGGGTACGTCTCATCGGGATCAACACGCCCGAGACCCGCGACCCCCGTCGCCCGGTCGAGTGCTTCGGGCAGCAGGCCGCGGCCCGGACCCGGGAGATGCTGCCGCCCGGCACCCCGGTGCGCCTCGTGTTCGATGTTGAGCGCACCGACCGATACGGACGGACGCTCGCCTACGTGTACCGCCTGCGCGACGGGCTGTTCGTGAACGCGGCGCTGGTCGCCGAGGGCTACGCACAGGTGGCGACGTACCCGCCCAACGTGGCGCACGCCGACGAGTTCCTGCGTCTCGAGCGACTGGCCCGGTTCTTCGGGTCCGGGCTCTGGTCGGCGTGCGCCGCCTCTGCCCCGGTGCCGGCGCCGGCCCCTGCCCCGGTGCCGGCCCCTGCCCCGGCCCCTGCCCCGCCGCCCCCTCCGGGGGTGGCGCCGGCCCCCGGGCCCTGCGACCCCGCCTACCCCGGGGTGTGCATCCCGCCCCCGCCACCCGACCTCGACTGCGCCGACGTGCCGCACCGGCGCTTCGCGGTGCGCCCGCCCGATCCGCACCGCTTCGACGCCGACGGCGACGGCATCGGGTGCGAGTGACCGCGCCGGTGCGCCGGCCGTACGCTGGTGCGGTGCGGCACCGCAGGGGGCGCCGACCGGAGGCGGGGGAGCGGCGTCGAGACGACCGGATCGTGGAGGTCGCGAACTACCCGACCCGGTGGCAGGCCGACGCCGCGGTGGCGCTGCTGGCCGACTGCGGGATCCGGGCGGTCGCCAAGTACGGTGACGCCGACGGCTGGGCACCGAACCTCGCGCTGCTCGACGGGTACCGCGTGTGCGTGTTCGCCTCCGACCTCACGACCGCGCGGGAGGTCCTCGGCGGGACCGGCTTCGACCTCGACGTTGCCGAGAACTGAGCCTCACCCGGAGCTGAGCGCCCGCCAGAGGGCCCGGTAGCTCGGGTACTCGAGCCCGGGTGGCAGGTACCCGGAGCGGCGCAGCTCGGCGTGCAGCGCCGGCAGGCGCCGGAACGGGATCCCGGGATCGACGTGGTGGGCGAGGTGCAGCCCGGTGTGGTACGGCACGATGGTCAGGCGGGCCAACCACGACTGGCGGACCGCGTGGGTCGTCACCCGCCGGTCCGCAGACGCCTCCAGTCCACCGTGCTCTGCGATGCCCCGCAGCCGGTTCAACACCCGCCAGACGGTGTGCTGGGGTCCCAGCCACAGGATGGGATAGAGCCAGGGGTGGCCGGCGAGGGTGAACAGGCCGAGGATCACGAGCTGGGTCACCACGATGCCACGGGCCTGGCTGCGCACCGCCGGTGTCGGGGATCGCAGCCCCCGGAACAGGCCCCGGGTGAGCTTCACGCCGGTGATGCCCAGGGCGTCGCGCACGAGCTTGCGTCGCATCGAGGCCCGGCTGATCGGGTAGTTGCGGTAGAGGGCGAGGTCGGGTTCGTCGGGACCGAACTCCCGGCGGTGGTGCGCCATGTGCCCTCGCCGGTACAGGTCGGTGGGGGACAGGACCGGGAACCCCAGCAACCAGCGGCCCACGAGGTCGTTGGCTCGCCGGTTCGAGAAGAGGAGCCGGTGCGCGGCCTCGTGCATCAGGATGTTGAACCGGGCGATCACCGGGCCCATGGCGAAGAAGGCCGCGGCGTAGCCGAGCGGGTGCCCGATGCGTACCGCCGCGGCCAGGATCCCGACCGTGGCCGCATACAGCGCCACCACGCTCCCGGCGTTGCGGATCGAGGGGATCCGCCGCAGGTGCTCTCGCCACTGCGGAACCGGGCGCCCGCTCGGCAGGATCCGGCCGGCCGGGTCCGGAGCGCGCAGGAGCCGGGGGTCGGGGGTCATCCCGCCGAGCCCGTCGGGCCGGCGGGCACGGCACCCCACCGCGGGCGCCACGACGTCGCTCATCGGCACCAACGTTACGATAATTACACCATATGGCGCAAGATCGTAACTTTCCGGGGTCGCCGCCGACGGGGCTCCTGCGGCCCCTCTCGGCGCGGTCGGTGATGGCGAGCCTCCTGCTCGGGCGCGACCCGCCCCGCGCCCGTCCCCGCGACCTCGTCCGCTGGTGCGGCCTGTTCGGGATCGCGCCGGGCACCGCCCGGGTCGCGCTGCACCGCATGGCCGCCCGGGGGGAGATCGAGCGGGACGGCGACGCCTGGCGGCTGGCCGGCCGTCTCGCCGAGCGCCGCGCCCAACAGCAGGAGGCGCTCGCCCCCCGGTTGCGGGCCTGGCGGGGTGCGTGGCGCCTCGCCGTGCTGGACCCCCGGCGTCGGGAAGGCCCCGGGCGCGCCGCGCTGCGGCGGGCGTTGCGCGCCGCACGGTTCGCTCCGCTGCGCGACGGGGTGTGGCTCCGCCCCCACAACCTCGCCGGCCCGCTCCCCCCGCTCCTCGTCGGCGCCGCCGACTGGTTCACCGTCCGGCCCGACGGGGATCCCGGCCGTCTCGCCGAGCGATGCTTCGCGGCCCGCCGCTGGTCGGCGCGGGCCGTGGCGCTCACCGGCCACCTCACCGGCGTCACCCGGCGGCTCGCCGACGGGTCCGGACTCCCCGAAGCGTTCGTGGCCGGCGCGGCGGCGATGGCGCACTTGCGGGCCGACCCGCTGCTGCCGCCGGAACTGCTGGACGACCCCGCCGCCGGTCCCGAGCTCCGGCACGCCTACGGCGAGTACCGGCGGGAGTTCGACCGCGTGGCGGCCGCGTTCTTCCGCTCGAGTTGACCTATCGTCCGGCCGTGGGGCCACGGATCAGCTTCGTCGGTGGCGGCAGCCGCCACTGGATCCCCACGCTGCTCGCCGACGTCGCGCTGACCCCGGCGCTCACCGACGCCGAGGTCGTGCTGCACGACATCGACCCCGCCCGCCTCCCCCTCACCCAGGCCTGGGGGGAACACCTTGCCGCCCGCCTCGGGATCCCTCTGCGGGTGCGCTCCGGCACCGACCTCGCCGAGGCGCTCAGCGGCGCCGACTTCGTGGTGGTGTGCATCTCCACCGGAGGCTTGGAGGCCATGCGCGCCGACCTCGAGATCCCGGCCCGCTACGGGATCACCATGCCGACCGGCGACACCGTCGGGCCCTCGGGCATCAGCCGGGCGCTGCGCAACGTGCCGGTGATGCTCGACATCGCCCGTACGGCCGAGTCGGTCGCCGCAGAGGGGGTGTGGATCTGCAACCTCACCAACCCGCTGACCGTGCTCACCCGGGTCTGCACCCGCGAGACCGCGGTGCGGGCGGTGGGGTTGTGCCACGAGGTCACCGTGATGCGCTTCATGCTGTGCGGGCTGCTCGACTGCGCCTGGGGGGACCTCGACCTGGAGCTGACCGGGGTGAACCACCTGCCGGTGGTCACCGACGTGCGCGTCGCCGGTGTCTCGCGCCTCCACGACCTCGCCCGCATGGTCCGCACGGGGGAGGGGCTCGACGCCGCCCCCGGCTGGTCGATCCCCGCCGCCGACCGCGACGGCCGCCCCGGGGCCGTCGCCGCCGTCGCCCCCGACGGCACCTGGACTCGGGGCGGCATCGTCGAGCAGTTCCGGCCCAACTTCGAGTTGCTGCTCCGCACCGGGGCGCTCCCCGCCGCCGGCGCCCGGCACACCGTGGAGTTCTTCCCTTGGTTCATCACCGCCGACCCGGGCTGGGCCGAGCGGTGGCGCACGAGCATCGTGACGATCCCCCAGCGCGTGGAGGCCGAGGCGCGCCACACCGCCGATCTGGAGCGCAAGCTCGCCGTCGGCGAGGTGCCCCGGCAGCGATCCCTGGAGATGACCGCCCCGGTGATCGAGTCGCTGGTCACCGGCAGGGCCCGCCACCTGCCCCTCAACATCCCCAACCACGGGCACTGCCCCGACCTGCCTCCCGAGGTCGTGGTGGAGGCGATCTGCCGGGTCGACGGCGACGGCATCCGCGGCCGGGACCGGGCGGAGGCGCCGCCGGTGCCGGCCGGCTGGCTGCGCCAGGTCGCCGCCGCCCAGGAGCTCACCCTCGAGGCGGCGCTCACCGGCGACCGCGACCTCGTGGTGCAGGCGATGCTGCTCGATCCGCTCTGCGGCCGGCTCGCCTTCGACGACGTCGTGCGCCTGCGTGACGACCTGCTCGAGGCGACCGCGCCCTGGCTGCCCCGGTTCCGCCGCTGAGCAGGCGGCCGAGGGTCGGGCCGCGGTCAGTCGCGCTCGGGGGCGCTCGGGGTGAAGCGGCAGGGCATCCGCTTGATGCCGTGGATGAATCCCGAGCGGAGCATCACCGGCGGCTCGGTGATCTCCAGGTCCGGCAGGCGGCGGAACAGCTCCTCGAACATCACCCGCATCTCCCGGCGGGCGAGGTTCGCCCCCAGGCAGAAGTGGGGGCCGCCGCCGCCGAAGGCGACGTGCGGGTTCGGGAACCGGGTGAGATCGAAGCGGTAGGGATCGTCGAAGGCCCGCTCGTCGCGGTTGGCCGAGTTGTACCACATCACCACCTTCTCGCCCTCGGCGATCGGCTGCCCGGCGATCTCGGTGTCGCGGGTCGCGGTGCGCCGGAAGTGGATCACCGGGGTGGCCCAGCGCACGATCTCCTCGATCGCGTTCTGGGCCAGTTCGTCGTAGCGCTCCATCCAGAGCCGCTTCTGGTCCGGGTGGGTGTGCAGCGCCCACAGCCCGTGGCTGATCGCGGTGCGGGTCGTCTCGTTGCCGGCGACGACGAGGAGGATGAAGAAGGACGCGAACTCGCCCAGCGTGAGGCGCTGCCCGTCGACCTCGGCGTGCATGAGGACGCTGGTGAGATCGTCGGTCGGTTCCCGCAGCCGGTGTTGACCCAGCTCGGTGGCCAGCCCGTGCAGGGTGTGGAACGCGCCCATCAGGTCGTGGACGCCGGTCACGTACTCGGGGTCGCCGAACCCGAGGATCACGTTGGAGGCCTCGAACACCGTCTGCTCCATCGACGGTGGCACCCCCACCATGTCGCAGATGATCTGCAGAGGGAGCGGGGCGGCGATGTCGGCCACGGCGTCACAGGCCCCGAGCGGGGCGACCGCATCGACCACCTCCCGGGCCCGGCGCTTCACGTCGTCGACCAGCCGCTCCAGCTCCCGGGGCGTGAACCCGTGGCTCACGAGGTTGCGGAGCTGGCGGTGGCGGGGATCGTCCATGTTGATGATCGATCCGAGGTACTCGGCCATCTCCTGGGGCACGTCGCCGATGTTCGAGCCGCCCCGACCCGAGCAGAACAGCTCGGGGTGCCGGCTCACGTGCACCACGTCGGCGTGGCGGACGACGGCCCAGTATCCCGGCCCGCGGGGGAAGTTCTCCACCTGCGGCTCGGGATGGAACGACACCGGGTGCTCGTCGCGCAGGAACCGGAAGAACTCCTCGCGCTCGTCCTCGGGCCGGGCCCAGAACTCGATGTCGCCGAGCGGCGACGCCTCCAGGGTGGGGTTCGGCATCTCGCCCTCCTGCTGCGGGTTCCCCGGGTCACACTACGCTGCGGCGACGATGCGCTCCTCCCGTGGCCCGGCCGTCGACCGGGTCGATGCCGAGGACGAACTCGTGACCGGAGCGGGGGTGGCCGAGGCGGCCGACGGCGAGGTCCCGGACCCCGACGCCGGGCTCAGGGTGACCCGGCCCATCGTCGCGGGGCGCGGCGTCCGGGCCCGGGCGGCGTGGCTCGACGGCGCCGGCACCGTGGAGGCCCGTGCGGGGATCGGCTGACGCCGCGATGGACCTCGCCGCCGCGATGCGGACCACCGGGGCGGTGCGGGCGTTCCGGCCCGACCCTGTGGACGCTGCCACCGTCGCCCGGATCCTCGATCTCGCCCGTTTCGCCCCCTCGGGCGGGAACCGCCAGCCCTGGCGGGTCGCCGTGGTGGGGGACCGGGCCGTCCGGCGCCGCCTCCGGGACCTCGCCGTGCTCGGCTGGCGGGAGTACGCGGCCCACCTGGAGGCCGGACTCGTCCCGTTCGCGCCGGGCCCGGACGGCCGGCCGGTCGAGGGCCCCGCCCCGGGGATCGACCCGGCGGGGGCCCACCGCCGACCCACGCCCCCCCCGTTCGTCGACCACCTCGAGGGGGCGCCGGTCCTGCTGGCGGTCGCCGTCCACCTGCCCAGCCTGGCCGTGCTCGACGCGGGCCTCGGCCGCCAGAGCATCGTGGGCGGGGCTTCGGTGTACCCGTTCGTGCAGAACCTGCTGCTGGCGGCGCGGGCGGAGGGGCTCGGCGGCGTGCTCACCACGTTCCTGTGCCGGCAGGAACCGGCGGTACGCGCCCTGCTCGCGTTGCCCCCCGACTGCGGGCTGGCCGCGCTCGTCGCCCTGGGGGTGCCCGAGC